>JAGOMW010000035.1 GCA_017993345.1 Candidatus Altimarinota bacterium
ACTTTATCGCTTGTGATAGTAAAGGGATAATTCATAGTGGACGAGAAAATCTCGATATATCGAAACAAAAACTTCTCGAATTTACGAATCTCGAAAACCAAACAGGTACTCTCCAGGATGCAGTTCTATGAGCTGATGTATTTCTTTGAGTTTCTGCAGCGGGGGTACTCACTGAAGATATGGTCCGTACGATGGGAAAAGATCCGATTATTTTTGCTATGGCTAATCCAACTCCAGAAATCATGCCAGAACTCGCTAAGAAAGCAGGAGCATGTATAATTGGTACTGGACGTTCTGATTATCCGAATCAGATCAATAACGTACTCGCATTTCCAGGGATATTTAAAGGAGTTCTGAAGTATCGAAAAACTCAGATTACTGATCTTATGAAGATACGTGCAGCAGAAGCTCTTGCAGTATATATATCAGATCCAGATGAAGATCATATCCTTCCAAATCCACTTGATAAGTGAGTGGTTGATGTTATCTGTGAGGCGATGAAAGATTAATGCTTAAAGGTTTATAAAAAATCCCTTCGTTATGAAGGGATTTTTCTTTTATCTTTTAAGGAATTTACTAATAATTCCAGGTTTTGATCCATCTTTTTCGATTCTCATAATTTCTAAGATTCAGAGAATACAGATCATGATAAATCCATACTTATATCCATGATGTGAACTCATAAATTCAGTTATTTTTCCTCCAAAGTTCGTAATCAGGATAAGAAGAAGAAATATAGTAACCATCAATGTTTTTCCATTTGCTTCAGCCCAATCATAAAAACTACTGTGATTTGGTTTGAGATATTTTGTCTGAAGAAAGGCAAATCCACCAATTACAACTATGAGAATCAAAGAGAAGATGCTTGATTCTGGAATCCCATAGATGGTTGGTTCAACGACACGAGAAAATCCTTTTTCAAGCATTTCAAGGGCAGTAAACAGTATAATAAAAAGTCCAATCCACTGAATAGAAGGATATTTCTCGAGAAGTTTTCCGATATATCCAGAAGCTACGACCATAAGTATAATGGAAACAACCAGACCAATCGTCAGATATACAAAATTTCCATGACTTGCACCAGCAACAGCAAGGACGTTATCCAGAGACATAGCTACATCAGCGATGATAATGGTTTTAATAGCTTCAGAGAATTTCGTGGCTCATTTTCCACCTTCTTCTTTGTGAGTTTCATTTGCTCGTATTTCTCGATAGAATTTCCAAACCACATAGAGAAGGAGTACGGCACCAAGAAATTCGAGTCCAGGTATTTTCATGAGAACCACTACTCCAAGAGAGAATATGATACGGAGAACTGTTGCACCTAAAACTCACCAAAAAATAGCTTTTCTTCTCAGTTCTGGAGGGAGATTTTTTGTTGCCATACCAATAAGGATGGCATTATCACCACTCATCACAAGATCGATAAGTATGATATTAAGAAGAGCAAAGGCTCAAGCCGCTGTAAATATATGAGCAATGTCATTTGTAATCGTGTCGAACATGATAGGAGGTTATAATATATTGACGTCAGTGTATCTTTTATTCAAAAAAATCAATCAAATTTTGACAAGAAGTGGGAATATGTGTTATGATAGGAACATAATTCTATACTTTAAGTTGTTTTTTATGTCTTTTGAAAATCCGCACGAAGATCTCGATCCGACAAATGACCTCAAGAAAAAAGCTGAAAATCCACCAGGAAGAAATCTCGATCCGACAGATATTGAAAAAAATAAAACAGATGAAAAAAATACTGAAAAATCTAAGGATCGAGAAAATGATATAACAAAGACGCTTGCTCTGTGAAAGGAAAATGCAGATAAGTATGCAGAGAAAAACCCAGATGCAAAACCAGCAACAGAAAATCCTGAAAAGGCTGCAAAAGTGGAGGATGATATGATGCGTGAATGGCCATAAAAAAATATCCCAGAATTCTGGGATATTTTTTTATGGTATTTGTACATTTTCGAGGATTTCTGATATAACTTCATCGGTCCGGATTCACTCACTCATCGATGTATATGAGAGTCAGACTCTATGCCTCAGGACGTCGTGTGCAAGATATTTGATATCTTCTGGAAGTACATAGTCCCTGTCACACATGAGGGCACGAACACGAGATGTGCGTACTAGAGCGAGCCCAGCACGAGTGGAAGCTCAGTAGGAGAGTTTTGACTCTTGAGTTTTTGAATCTATCGCGAGTTTACGAGTTGCAATCAGGATTTCTGATATGTAGTCATATATTTTTTCATCTACGCGTATATTTTTACTCATATAGTCGATCATTTCTAGAAAATCAGAAGTACTTAATACATTTTCTGATTTTTCCGATTTTTCTTGTATATTTCCCTGGGATGATCAGAGAAAAATCTTCTTTTCATCTTCTGCTGTCGGGTAACTTAAGAGGATCTTGAGTGTGAATCTATCGAGTTGTGCTTCTGGAAGTGGATAGGTACCCTCATGTTCGAGTGAGTTTTGCGTAGCAATTACAAAGAATGGAGTAGGAAGTGAAAGGGTTTCTTCTCCGATGGTTACCTGACGTTCCTCCATGGCCTCTAGGAGTGCTGACTGTACTTTTGGTGGAGTTCTATTGATTTCATCAGCGAGGAGAATATTGGTAAAAATAGGTCATTTTCTTGTTTCGAACTTCCCAGTCTGAGGTCTGAATATCTCATTTCCAGTGAGATCTGATGGGAGGAGATCGGGAGTGAAGGAGATCCGTTTAAAGGTATATCCAAGAACGCGGGCCATCGTATTTACGGCTTTTGTTTTTCCGAGTCCAGGAACTCCCTCGATCAGTGCGTGTCCACCAGAAAAAAAAGTGATCAGAAGCTTATCTATAAGCTTCTCTTGTCCGATCACTTCTTTCTGAATATCTGATTTCATGGAGAGGATGGTCGACTGGATATGTGTGAGCGCTGAGTTCATGGTGTGTATAGATTTTGTAAAGATAATTCCTTCTGGAGATTATTTCTCTCATAATTATCAAAAATGATATAAAAATTATTCCTTTTTGCAAAAAAGAAAATCTTCTGATTTTTGCATAAAAATACAAATTCTGGTAGACTCAAAGAAAAATAAATACTATGTATCTTTCAGGAAAAAGAACATCCGTAGGAAAAGTAAGGGTTTTTTATAGTGAGAAAAATGAAAATATTGGTTCGCCAAATATCTTAAAAGACGGAACTGAGAAAACGGAGAGGGAGGTACCTGATATTTCAGATATCCAAGAGCGTGCTGAAGTGGCACATAAAATGAGCAATGGTGAACTGAAGACATCGAGAAGTGAAGCAGCTGGTATGAAAATTGATGGAACACCGATCGGTATGCCAGATGGTATAACCGATGCTGATATGAATGATATACTTGAGAGTATAGGTACTGAAAAATGAGCGGATTCAAATGATTTAAATAAGTATATTGATGGATGAAATCCTGCTGAACAGGAGAAGATTAATCGTATTATTGAAGCGAATCCAACAGTATTGGCTACTTTTCAGGAAATAGAAAAAGTCATGGAAAAGAAAAATCTTCTTTCCCAGAAACAATGACGATCACCAGAGGAGGACATGAATCTCCAAAAACTCGAAACAGAATACCAGGTATTGCAGTGAAAAAAGAGTGAACAATTGGTATCAGTTTTGCAATCCGAATATACTACATCTCTTCGAGAATTACAACAATCCATTAGTACATTCACAGAGTTAGATAATCCTGAGTACAGTGAATATATCCAAAAAATCAGAGCCTCTCGTGATGTCTGAGAACAGTCGATGCTCATCAATGAGCTCCGAGCTAAGTATCCAGACGATGACCTACTTAAAAAGTCGGTTGATCGATTTAATGATGCGAATTCCTATACAAGCCTTTTGATATATCTCATTAAGGATATAAAAGGCATTATCGAAGTTCGTCAGACATATGTACAAGAATCCCGAGTCCAAGAACAACAACTTCAAGTCCAGCAGTCTCAGTCCAGTCAAGAAACGAAACAACAAAATACTCCATCTGAAAATGAATGATATCAAGTAGTATTGTCTCCTTCGGAGCTTTCTTCGACCGTTTCAAAACCGATCCAAACCCTTTCTGGACAGATTTTTCAAGCACGTCTCGTTGAATGAGATGTGATCGTCCACGATCCAACCCTTACAACTCCAGATGGAAGTCTGAATCTCGGAAAACAGGAAGAGTTTGCAGAAAATTCGAAGATTCTCGAAATGGGAATGAAGCATCCGATCCTCCAAAATCTCTTTCTGAATGCCAATCTCGAACTCGTAAAGAAGCATATGAGGCATATAGAAAATGCACTTCAGAGGCAAAATCTTACCATCGAACAATACACCGTCCAGCTTCTTACACAGATAATAAGTCTTTCTTGAGTGGATAAAGACAATAACTATTCTCCGTCATTTGATGCGACGATTTTACCAAGATTGGATCTCTATTTTCAGGAGAATAAGCGAGATATCCAGGCAGGGCTTATACAAAGTGAAGTAGCAACACCAGAATACGGACTTATTCCTATGCGTTTTCTGAATAAACTTCCAGCATAATGATTCGCTTTTTTCTCGCTTTTTTCTATAATCCGTACCAATTAACCTGTACGGATTATTTATTATGCACACTGGATTTACCTATATTCTCGAAAAAACTGATGGACTCGCACGTGCTGGAAAGCTCTCTACTCCTCACGGAGAAATAGAAACTCCGATTTTTATGCCAGTAGGAACCCGCTCTGCTGTGAAAGGAATAACGATCGATCAGATCGAAGAAATCGGTTCTCAGATTATGCTTGTGAATAATTATCATAGCTATCTGCGTCCTGGATGTGATGTAATCGAATCTTTCGGAGGGCTGCATAACTTTATGGATGTTTCACTTCCGATTTTGACAGATTCTGGAGGTTTTCAGGTATTTTCTCTTGGGCTCGGTATGCAAAATGAATCCTGAGAAAAACTTGCGAAAATCACAGAAGAAGGAGTAGAATTTCGTTCCTATCTCGATGGATCGAAGCATTTTTTCTCAGCGGAAAATGTACTCGATATGCAGTGTGCACTCTGAGCAGATATTATCATGGCCTTTGATGAGTGTGCTCCGGGTGGATCGACCCATGAATATGCTCGTGCAGCGATGGAACGAACACATAGATGGGCAGTTAGATCCAAGGAACAGTGGCTCAAAAATGAGGAGATACGAAAACAAAAGTGACTCGCACCACAAGCCCTTTTTTCGATTATTCAGTGAGTTGTTTTTCCTGATCTTCGTGAAGAATCGGCCAAGTTTATGAAGGCTCTGGATACTCCTGGAGTCGCTATCGGTGGACTTTCTGTCGGAGAATCCAAGGAGGATATGTACCATATGCTCGATGTGCTTGCTCCACACCTTCCTGAAGAGAAACCTCACTATCTCATGGGTGTAGGAACTCCAGAAGATATCGTTGAGGGGATTGCTCGTGGGATCGATATGTTTGACTGTGTCTTGCCGACTCGGATATGAAGACACGGTGAGGTTTTTTCAAGTTACGGAAATATGAAAATCGGAAATGAAAAATATAAATTTTCCAAAGAAAAAATCCCGATGCTTCCTGGGTATGAAACAACCGTATCAAAAAGATACTCTCTCGGATATCTCCGTCATCTGATTAATGTGGGTGAAGCTACGGGTGGTGTACTCCTTTCACTTCATAATATCGAATATCTTCTTCTGCTTGCAAAAAATGCTCGAAAGGCAATTATAGCTTGAGAATTTGAGTCTTTTCGTTCTGAATTTTGGAGTGTGTACCCCAAGAAATAATGTCTATATATATCTTTGAATCTCTTCCCAGTTTTTTACGCGGAGGAGATTTTTGTGCTCAAACTGAATTTCTCGGTTCCATGGTTTTTCCATAAGAATAACTGAGAGTCCATTTTCTATCATATCGAGAGCATTTTCGAAGGCATCATCGATGAGAAGAGTGATTCAGAGCTCTTTACATATTTCAGATTTTCTTCGAGATTCTCATTCGTAGTGATTGGAATAGTGGATCTCATGGAATAATTCTGGAAAGTGTCAGTATATCAGCATTTCTGTATGTTTTCTTTTTTGAGGATCACTTCCATTTCTTGCGGTTACAAGAGAACATTGTATTCATTTCTCTTGTATCATCTTTATAGTTTCATACGAATATGGAATAGGGGGAATATCCCCATAAGACATGATATTATTCCAATAATTTTTCCATAAGAGCTCTACCTCGTTCCGGTCAAGATGGAGGTGTTTATTCTCTTCGAGTCGATAATTGGTTATATCTTCTATCTTAGAACACTTTAATAGCTTCCCAACTGTATGTGATACGGTTAAAAAACTCGAAAAAGTATCGATGAGTGTATCATCGAGATCGATTGCGATATGTGTATGCTGGTATAAAAAATCTCTTGGAGTCATATAGTTATCCTATCATAAAAAGAAGAAAATAACAAAATTTTCTAAAATTGAGTTGAATATATTTGTAAAAATGGGAGTTTTTGGATATACTACACACCTATTATTAACTTTTTTCCTATGCAATTCGGTCCACACCCATTCCTTCAAGATCATCCAGAACTCCAAGATCAGATCAAAGATCTGAAAAAAAATAATACTCACTTCTCTCGTATGCTTCGTGAATACGAAGGGCTTGATCTCGAAATCAGTCGTGCAGAGAGTGATATAGTCGGATATATGATGTCGGATCTCGAACTCGATCAACTCAAGAAAGAACGCCTTCATATCAAGGATGCCCTCATTATGATGATCAAATAAATAAAATCCCCGAAAGGGAATTTTTTAAACCGATATATTTGCAAAATAAAATTTTTGTGCATAATATGCGTCCGGCATTCGTTATGTTCAGAGATGAACATATGCCTAATTTTTTCAACAACCCTTGCGAATGGGTGTTGATATAAAGAGGTAGGATTTATATGTCACGTTTGATCTTTGTCTTTTTTATTGTTTTCAGCAGCTTTTCTTTTGCTTCTTCTGACTCATCTGATGGTGTAATGGGTTACGCTATCAAGCTTGAAGATAAAACATGTATTGCCGTGCATGATCTATCTGATATACTACAGACTGTAGCGAAGATCGCTTGTCCAAATGATACTATATCTGGAAAAGTGACTTCTGAAAAGGTGATCTACAGGGAAGTCTTCCCAAGCTTTACCTCCGAGCTTGTTATCGGAGTGATTCAAATTTCTCAAAATAAGAAAAAAAAGACCCTCAATATTGCTATAGAGAGGAAAGTTTCACGTTGATCGCCGTCTTCTTTTAAAAGACCTCTCCTATACGGAGGGGCTCTTTTTTTATTCAATATTTCCTCCTCTATTTTTCATGATCATCTCATACTCGGGCATCCAACTATAGACAAGGCTCCAGAAAGAGGCTCCATGATTTTTTTCTTCGAGGTGTGCGAGTTCATGGATGATCACTGCATCGATAAATTCAGGATGATTTTCCATATATTCTCGAAGTCGATAACTAAAACAGAGTCGATTATTCCCACTGCAGCTTCCCCATCTTCTTTCAGAAACGGTTATTTTTATACTC
>JAGOMW010000036.1 GCA_017993345.1 Candidatus Altimarinota bacterium
CAGATGGAGTATGCAGACTTCGTGATCGTAAATAAATCGGATCTCGTTTCGATGGAAAAGCTCGATCTGATCGAAGCAATCATCCGTCGAGTGAACACTTATGCACCGATCATCCATACGAGTTATGGAATTGTATCTCTCGATCTCCTACTCGATACTCATCGAATCGATGATGAAAAACTGGAAATCATCGAAAATAGTGATGACGAGCACAGTCATAGAGATGATATGTCAACCTATACATATACTTCTTATGGCGAATACGATACGCAGAAACTCGATGGAGTATTTGCAGAACTTCCGTATGAGATATACCGTGTAAAGTGATTTCTCCATCTTGCTGATAAACCAGGAAAGAGATTTCTCCTCCAAAAAGCGGGAGCTCGGATCACTCTGACAGAAATAGGAGATACAGAGAAAGATATAAAAAAGAAAAATACGCTCGTCTTCATCGGTGAAGATCTCAATACAGCGATGATCTCTGGACTGATAGAATCAGCGAAAATCAATGGCGGCTCAGTTATGTTTCCTAAAAAATAATTTTTCTCTTCTTTCTCTATGTTCACTCCTCTTGTTATTCTTACACTCATCTCGGCATCAGGACTCCTTCTATTCTTCTTTCGAAACATTAATCGCACTTTCCTCAACCTTCTTATAGGGCTCGGTGCTGGATCAATGCTCTCGGTATCACTCGTTCATATATTTCCAGAGGCACTCGAACAAACTGAGTTTGCTGTCTATGCGTTTATCGCCTGATTTCTTGTCGTCTATATTATCGAAGAAATACTCACTCCTCATAAACGTGACCATGGACACGGAGACCACTCTCACGAAGATCCACATGAACACTATGATCATGTGGCGCTCGTCTCTTGGATCGCGATATTTCTCCATACACTCTTCGATGGCCTTGGAATACGTGCTGGCTTCTGAATTTCAAAAGAAATCGGGTACGCAGTACTTGCTGGTGTAGCCATCCACCAGATTCCAGTTTCCCTTTCCCTTGCAGCGATATTTCGCGAAAGTAGATTTCGAAAAAATACTCAGATTTTATTTCTTATTTTCTTTGCATTTGCTGCGAGTATCGGATTTCTCCTTTCTGATCTGGTTCTTTCAGATGTTTCCCCTGTATTTACTGGTCTCGCTACTGCTTTTGCCTGAGGATCCCTCCTCTATGTGGCTACCGCCGATCTCCTTCCAGTTATCCATGCACAAACTCGAAATAAGTATGCAACGGTTCTTCTTTTTATCATCGGATGTGTCGGGATGAGTCTGGTTAAAATATTTGAAAATTAATCTGCAAGTTTCAATAAAAATCCCTCTCTTGAGGGATTTTTATTTCTTCCAGTTTTTGAAGTATTCGGGATCAAATTCAGCAAAGTCTTTTCTTTTTTCAGGTTCAAGAGAGATGATCTTATCGATATAATGAGTGATGAGTTTTCCATTCGGGATATGATATACGTGAATATCACTCTGCCCATTATGAGAAGACTGGATTTCGAGTGTTCCGAACCCATAGAGCTTTCCGAGAAATGAATCCGTAAAATAATTTACATTTCGAATATTATCAAATGTAATTTTTTTTACATAGTCTTTAAACCAGCCATCCAATCCTGAAAATATGACTCGTTTTGAAGTGATGATCACATAGTTTCGCTTTACACGGTGAAGTTTATACCAAGTAGAGAAAGCCATAAAGATGAAAATTCCCACCACCAAAACAAGAGTCATTCAGGAGCTTATCGTTTGATAGAGTCCAAGAAAAATAATAATGATAGTAACAATAATCGATGGAAAAAGGATTCGACACACCTCATATCCGGTACGTATAGGTGATGGACCAGAAAAATGCAAGATTTTTTCATCAATGTGCTTTCCTTCAAAGGACATGTGTGACCAATTTGGCATACTATAAATTAGGTAAAAATTATATTTGAATAAATCCTTGCTCGGCGAGAACTTTATTTTTCCAGTGATCTGATTCACTCTCAGGTACGAGAAGACGGATGCAATCCGATTTTTGTGTCACAGTAAGGAGACTTCCGTTCTCGAAGTCATACACGATCCGCTGACCATCGGCGTAGATCTCGACGGGGGTCTTGCGTCCTACTGGCCGTATCTCGATCGTATCAGACTCAGAGATGATCAGTGGCGAGAGTCCACGAGGCTTCCATGCAGCCTTCGGCGTGAGGAGAAATGCGCTCGTATCATGCGGGAGGATCGGTCATCCGAGTGAGGCATTGTAACCCGTTGATCCTGCAGGAGTCGAGATCACGATACCATCTCCGACGATCTCGATATGATGATCTGGAAGGAGAATCGCATCGACGTGTAGCATTTTCCCATCGCCTGCCTTGATATCGAACTCGTTGAACGCGACAAACACCTGATCTTCCGTGCGACACTCCAAGAGTGGATAGGAGTGAGTCTGGAATTTTTTGGGTTTTTCGAAGATGCTGATAGGATTCATGAGAAATCCCTTGGTTCCATAGTTGATCCCGAGAAATACGACATCCTCAGTGTAAAACTGATGGATCGCTTCGAGGAGCGTCCCATCTCCACCGAGGACGACGATGGTATTATCTGGAAGATAGTCGAGCAGTCCGAGCAGTTCTGAACTTTGAACGATCTCTGCGAGTTCGGGTTTTTCTCGAGCTTTGTACTGACTGTAGGCGATACGCCGAGTCCCATGAGTGTCTATGTGTAGTGTCATAGGGAGAGTATAGAGAAAATCAGGAAAAATGGAAATTTTGATTCGCAAGAAGGAAAAAACACCCACAACCTGGGTGTTTTATTTTTTTCTGTATCTCTCTACATATAGAACTTCGCATCAGCGATCACGGGTTTTCCATCAGAGAAGAGAATCGGATTGATATCTATTTCTTGTATTTCTGGATGTTCAGAAAAGAGGGATGAGAGTCGATAGATCATATCTACAAGCTTTTCTATATCTACTGTTCTCTGTTTTCTATACCCCGAAATAGCTGGATACGATCTAAGGGCCTCTATATCCAAAAGAATATCCGATTTTTCCCACTTTCCGATATGAAGTCTCGTATCTGCGAGGATCGATACATAGATCCCTCCTGCACCGAGAACGTACACTTCACCGAAGCTAGGGTCTCGCTTCGCTCAGAAAAATAACTCAAACGAAGGTGAGGGATCAATAAATCTTCCTATGGTGACTCCGTCTATTTCTGAAGCAGGAAGAGCTTGAGAAACATTTTTAAGGATCTTCCCATAAGCAATAGAAACCTCCTCCCTGGAAATAAGTCTCCCACTCACTCCTCCGATTTCGGTTTTATGAGCGATGTGTTTTCCAGCGATCTTCATGATATACGGTCCATGAAATCTATGAGTATGACCCAACACCTCATCGAGTGTCGAGTACTCATACGTCTGAGTAGTCTGGATATCAGCATCTGCAAGGATTTTTTCAGTAGTATTTTGATCCAAGAGAGCCATACTTGAGTCGGGTTTTCGTATGCTGTTATCCTTCTTTTTAGGAAGAGAGGTTTTTATAGATCATCTTCTCCACTCGAGGAGTTTCTGGTACGATCCGATCAGAGATTCAGTTGTTTCGGTTACAAAAATCCGAGCATCCGCAAGAAGAATCGCTGATTTCTGGATAGTACTTCCTCCGATCAGTCCGACAAATAGATGATGATCCGGATTTTTTTTCTGGAAATCGATAATGGTCTGAGTTATCACATTAATATCTGTGGTCGCTTGAACCGTGAAAAACAAGAGGATATCAGAACTATTACGAATAATTGCAATATTACGAAGTATAGTACCTACACGCTTACTGTCAGCGTCACCGATGATATCGATCGGGTTTTTTGTGGACATCATCAGGGGCATATCGAGTCGTAACTTCTGATCCTCTTCGGGGGTTATATTCGCGAGGTCCAGTCGATGAAAATCAGACTGATCGGTAGAAAGGACTCAGATGCCTCAGGCATTCGTGATGATAAACGGATTTCCAGTGAGATCAGTCCCTCCAGAAAGAGAAAATATTTCTAAAAAATCAAAAAACTCCGCTAATTCATAAGTGAGAATAGCCCCACCCTGACGAAGAGCAGCCTCATAGATAAGGCGATCTCCTGAAAGAGTACCTGTATGAGATGCGGTTGCGCTTTTTCCTCGTTCAGAAACTCAGTCAATCATGATAATCACAGGTTTCGTATGAGCAATCTGTGTGAGTCTCTGGAGAAATTCCCTTCCTCGAGAGATACTCTCAAGATACAAGGCAATCACACGAGTTTCTGCATCATCCATCAGCTCCTGAAGAGCATCTGTTTCATCGAGATCCGTCTTATTTCCGAGAGAGAAAAACTGAGAAAATCAGAGCTTCCGACTTTCGAGGATATCAGTAATCGCAACCGCCATGGCACCAGACTGGGAGATGATCCCGATATTTCCTGAAGAGAAAAATTGTCCTCCAAAACTGAGATTGAGTCCGATCTTTGTATTTCCATAACCGAGACAGTTGGGTCCAAGAAATCGAATCCCATACTTCTGAGCTATCTGATGGAGCCGATTTTCTTCATCTTTTTTCCCGATTTCTCAGAATCCAGCCGTGATGATGATGGCCTTTTTAATCCCAAACTTTCAAGCAGATTCCAGGGCATCGTAGATAAGAAATTCTGGAATCGCAAAAACGGCGATATCCGGAACCTCTGGAAGGGACGAAATATCCGGATAAAAATCACATCCATACGCGGAACCTCATTTTGGATTCACTCCATAGATCCTTCCAGAAAAATGTTGATTTTTGGATAACAGGATATTTCCGATTTTTTTTGGATCTTCGGAAGCACCAACGACTACGAAAGAAGAAAGAGAAGAAAAAAAAGACATAGAGAGATTATTTATTTTTATTTTTTGGAATACACGGAAGTTCTATATACCGATAGAGAATCCAGGCCGCAAGATAAGAAAAGAGGAATGTACAGATCGCATAGAGAAACCAAGAAGAGAAAGTAAGGGGTGACTCGAAAACATATACTCGAAGTACCTCCATCACGACCCCATGTATCAGAAAGAGGCTGAAAGAAATCTTCGCGGTAAATGTAAAAAATCGATTATCCAGCAGTCCTCCGATATACTTCGTAAATGGAAGGGTAATAAAAAGAAGCGCGATAAGGGTGGTAAGCCATGGAAAATGGTATGGACCATCTGGAAATGATTCCCAGTCACCAAGATGGCGTACCATCCAGATCGATATACCGATAAGGAAAGTCATGACGACGACACTGATATCAAAATATATAGATGACGATTGTTCCCGATTTTTCATCCACTGAACCACTCCGCCAGCAACGATCCCGAAGAGAAAATGGAGAAAAAAGAGAAACGGATTGTACGTCGGAAACCAGATAGAACTTATCCCCTCACCATGAGGCCAAGGAAGATGGATCCAGAGGAAGTGAAGAGATAGACTCAGTCATATAAGAAAGAGGAGATACAGGATCCAATACTTCTTCCCTATCCAAAGGAGACCCATCATACAAAGAGAAGTCATGATCCATCCGATCATGTCGAAAGAAATAAACCAAAGTGGTCAGTTTAGAAGAACGGGGAAAAGAGTCTCTGGAGATATCCACGTGAGAAATGTAAATCCAGCAAAAAATGCAGGCATATTCATGGAACTTGTACCGTAGATACAAGCCGTTGCAATAAGACTGATGATGAGAACGATATAGTATGCAGGGGCAATCCGAAACCATCGATCCTTCAGAGAACTCCAGAACTCTGGAATTTTTTCTGGTGTATCGAGATTTTTCCAGTAAGAAAGCGATCTGAAAAATCCTGAAAGAAGAAAAAAAACACTTACCATCACGGAAAGGTGTCCGATAAACTGATGGAGGCTCCATACAGATACACTCATCCCACCTGTAGGAATCCGTTGATTCAGATGATAGATGATGACGAGGAGTGCTGCGACCGCTCGAAGTCCAGTAAGTCCAGAAAGCATAGAGGAGATATGATTACCCTATCAGTATACCCGAAGCACGAGAGATATGAAAAATGAAATATAAAAAAGAGGTTGACGAAGTTCTTGGAACCTTGAAGATAAAAAAATCCCACTTAGTAAAGTGAGATATTATATTAAATGATATACTATAATTGAATAAACTTTTTGTTATTTTTTAATCTGATTAATTATAATTATAATCAATAGAACAATTATTATTGTGGTTGGTGCAATACTCATAGATCAAATCCAATCAAATAATAAATATCATATTAATGCAATAGTTATTAGATTAATTATATAAAATGATATTTTTATAATTTGATATAAAGAATACTGAAATATGGAATCTGTATAAAAATAATTAGGATTAAAGTCATATTTAATTTTATCAGCATCAACTAGTTCTTTTTTAATTTCTAATTTTTTATCCCAATCTTCATGTATTAATGTATAAATAATATAGATTGCCCATAAAAAACCTGTTACGTATAAAAATGGTATATTTTTCTCATCATCAAAATAACTCTTATCAAGATAATTTTGATATAACATAAATCAACCCATAGCAATCGCAATAATAAAGGGAACAATTACTAATAATGGACTAATAACTCATGTAATATATTTCTCGTGTTCTTTCTTTTTCATTTCCTCTTGAATAATCACTTCTTTCTCTGAAATTATTCTTTCTTTTTCCTTTGTCTTTTCTTCCAGATTCTTTTTTAGATTTCTTTTCATTGAAGAATTGAGTGCACGTATAATATATATGTAAATAACTACACTTATAACTAAAATAAGAATAATAGCTATAAAAGCTATTATTGTCGGTGATTCATAAATATTTTCTTGCATATCCTTATTGATTAAAAAAATAATGACCCCAAATAAATCTTAACCTCTTATATATAATATAGGAGATTGAATGTTTTACGAATTATATTTATTTTTTCAGAAAAAATTTGATAAATTTCATAAAGAGAAAAACAAAAATTTCCACATATGTGGAAATTTTTTAAATTCTTGATGGTAGTTGAAACGAATCTATCAAATTTTTACGAGACTCAGAAATCATGGATTTCATAAGTCGAAAAATAAGAGAGTAAATCAGCATGGAAGAGTGTATTGGAAAAGTGGAATTTGTAAAGAAATACCATTTTAGTGTAGGTACTATTTAGATTTAGTATAGTTACTACCAATTGATAATATCTTCATCAAAGTTTTGTGTAATTTGATTATAAGTTATATAGAATAATTTTGATTTTGTTCGCGTTAATGCAACATAGAATATTCTATACTCTTCTTCAAATATTGTTTTATGATTCTCTCAGAAAATAATTCATAAATCGATACTAGTATTTATATATGGAAATGAATGTCATAGATCTAATAGAATAACTATATCTGCCTCTAGTCATTTAGATTTATGTGCAGTCATCATCATTACTTTTTCTTTGAAGAATCTATGAACATCTTTTCTGTCATATTCTCTGTATCGTTGACAAAATAAGTTACAAAGATAACCTCGAAAGGTAACATCACTATTATTGTCACC
>JAGOMW010000037.1 GCA_017993345.1 Candidatus Altimarinota bacterium
TGATGATACACAAGGATAAAATCTCATAAAAATCAGGTAATTCTCAGTATGGGAATGTAGCTCAGTTGGTAGAGCAGCGCCCTTTTAAGGCGAAGGTCCCGGGTTCGAGCCCCGGCACTCCCACCATATCGATAAATTTGATCCCTCTTTTGATAGATTATCTGTCAACGGAGGGATTTTTTGGTTCGATCACTCAGAATTTCTGAAAGCATTTTTCGGGTCGAACCGGAGATTGATTTTGACCTGGATATCCTCTTTGGATCAGGTTTTTTTGATAATAACCTCTATTCGATCCACGAGTATATCTACCAAAGACTCTTTTTGAGATTGTGATAGATTATTTATTTTTATATCCATGTTCTGAGAAAATACCTCAAGTGCCTCTTTGGTTGACTGAGCTTCGACAATGGAATCAAGTTTTTTATCAAGTTCCGATATACGCCTATCAATAGTATTTCTCTTCTCTACTTCATCGGAAATCAATTGATCACGCTTTTCTTCAGAATACTTTCCGGAGAGAAAATAGTGTTCGATGGTCCGCTCAGTATTATGACTCTCTTGCAGATTTGCATCTGCTTTTCTCCGGTCTTCGAGAATATCATCGTAATCAGATCAGTCGATGGATTGTTTTTTATATGCCTCAAAAAGATCTTTTGGTCTCTGAATAATGCTTTCAATATGGGCCCATACATACTCATCGAGAGCTTGTCCTGGAATCTCAGTATTCTTTATCCAGTTCCCTTTGATATCTGTAAATCCTTTCCGTCGATATCCATGACCTCATTTTCATCGAGTATATCATACAAAACCTCTTCCAGTGGTTATATCAATAACTTTTCATGATAGAAGATAATTTCTTTCTCATCATCCCCTTTGAGTATTCTCTGAAATTTTCTTGAGGCAATTTTGAGCAATCTCGAAAGTGAGAGGATGTATGATCTGAGGAACGGGAATAGAGATTGATTCTACTTCACCTTTATCATTCTTTGGCTCATAGAGTGCATTCCCAGTATATGTGGTATCTTCCAGAATATCTCGAATTTTGGTCCCATACCATTTGGTATTTTTCGCCTTTCTGATACTTCACATGCCTTTATATACCTTGTTTTGATTGAGAATTTCAGCAATTCCATTCAATGAAGTTCAAGCGTTACATTCAGCAAAGATGCGTCGGACCCATTCTGCCTCTTCTTCTAAGATTCGGAGGCCTTTTGTGATACTCCCGGTGGTTTTGATTTTCTCATATCCAAAAGGTGCAGAATTGATAACATAATTCCCACGACGTGCAGAGGCATTTTTCCCTTCCCGAGTACGCATTTTGATAGTTTCTCTCTCAAATTCGGCCAAAGCTCAGAATATCTGAAAAGTGAGTTTTCAGATAGGACCAGAGAAATCAATATTTTCCTTCAAAGAAAAGAATCATACTTTATACGATTGCAATATTTCGAAGGTGGAAAGAAGGTGAGAAAGATTTCGAGACAATCGGTCGATCTTCCATACAGCGATGATATCAAACTTTCCATCCTTCGCATCTTGCATCATCTGCTTATAGGCTCGCCGATTCAGGTCTGCTCAAGAAGCCGGATTATCGATATATTCCCATGCCGTATCATGGATCCAATTATGATGCTGCGATCGGTATTGCATCATTCCCCTCATATCCGAGAGCTGATAATCGATTCAAAATCCATCTTTTGCCTGCTCATCTGTGGAAACTCGAGCATAAAATGCGATCCGGATATTATTATTTTCTTGCATAGGTTACAAATATGAAGAGATATTATAAGAAAGTATATATAAAGAGGAAAAAATGTATATTCTTTTTTTCCGTGTGAAGGTTAGAAATTTATAATTCAGTTTATACAATTCTTCGATGAGTTCTAAAAATTGACAGAATATCTATTTTAGATATAAATTACAAGCTTTTTCCGTATTGGCAAGAAATTTTTCGGTACGGTTTTGCACCTTTACATATTCGTTAGCTTGCTTTATCAACCAAGGAGAACGCCATGAGCGAACTGAAGTCTGTTACCCTTATCCACCGTGGCAAGGTGGGCGATGTCTATGACGCAGGACAAAACAACCTGCTTCTCGTCCGGAGTGATCGTGTTTCCGGCCTGAACGTCAAACTGCTCACACCAATGCTTGGAAAAGGCATCGTGTTGAATGGCCTGAGCAAATGGTGGATGGAAGGTCCCCTCAAGGAAATTGTGGCCAACCATCTCACGGGACTTCCGCTTTCTGATTTCGTTTCGACGGAAGAGTTGGCAGAAGTCTCTGGTCGTGGTGAGATCGTCAAGAGGCTCAATCCTGTCCTCATCGAAGCCGTCGTCCGTCGCCATATCACTGGCTCTGGTTACAAGGCTTACCTGGAAACGGGTGGAATCTGCGGTATCAAGCTTCCCGAAGGCCTGAAAGATGGTGACCGACTTCCGGATGCCATCTTTACACCAACGGAAAAGTCCGACGATGACCCAGCCATCACGTTCGAACGCATGTGTGAACTGATCGGTCCGGAACTCGCCGAGCGGATCCGTACGGTGAGCATGGAAATCTTCGCGGTGGCAGAAGTACGACTGCTCGATCGAGGAATCATCTTGGCCGATACGAAGTTCGAATTCGGCCTCGATGAAGACGGCACTCTGACACTCATGGATGAAGTTCTCACACCGGACAGCTCGCGCTTCTGGCTCAAGGAACCCTTCGACCACGAGCATACGGTTGTAAGTCTCGACAAACAGAAGATCCGTGACTGGATGAAGGCACAGAAAGACGCCGGCACATGGGATGGAAAATCGTCCATCGCTCTTCCGGACGATATCGTGGCCGAAGTTTCCGCCGACTACGAAAATATCTTCCGCCGAATCACTGAAGACTGATGCCTACTAACGAATATAAATACCAATACACATCTTGGTTTTATAGAAATCATTTTCTAACCCACCTTACAATGGCGGTGTTCGAGAAGATTCCAATTTCAGCCCTCTTACCGGAGGGCTTTCGTCTTTTATAAGGCTTTCTAATATAACTCATGGACCGGAACTGTACTATCTCAATCCTAGGATATAATTTGCAATATTCTTATCTATCTCCAGGGACTCCTCTGCCGACATATCCCGGAAATGGATCGAAAAAGTAATCCTCCCTTTTCTCTTGGAATTCTGTGGCAATACATATGTCGGTGATAAAAGCGACTTCATACCGACACTCTACCACCCGGGTGTCAAAACTATTCCGAAAGGAGTCTAAGAATTTTTCGAATATTTCATATACTCGAAATAATTGAGGAATATATTTTCATTCTCCAATCTGAAAAAATCAGATAATCCAGTCTGTTCGAGTATAGACTTATTGAGTGCTGATCGAGGATAATATATGTGGGTTTTCTTTCCCTTATGCCTCTCATCTCCCATTTTATCTATATATGCCTCATCGACTCATACCATTACATCATCAGTGGAGATGTGATCACTTCATTCTTTGAGAAGATCAAAAAATACTGTCAAAAATTCAAGATTCTTTTTTGTGAATGCCAAAACTCTTCCATTATATTTGAGTTCTTCTGAGTTAAAATCATATTCAAAATCATGTTTTGAGATATCATTCGCTCAAAGAGATATCTGTGGCCAAAATGGTCTCACGATCTTCAATCGAATTTTTGATGGTATATCTCCGGTCAGTTGAATATTTTCAAATCGTAATGGCTCAAGAATAATATCTCATTTCAGATGAAATGAGAGGAGAGCAATAAAAATATCTGTATTCTTGGAAAGATTAGAAGTATCAAAATCAAAGACCTTGTCTCTATTCTTATACCACTCTTCTCGAAATCGATCGAAAATAAATTGTTTTTCATTCTCAGGTGGCATATTTCCCATTATTTCTCATTTTTCCCAAGCGTTGACCACCCTAGAAAGAAATGATCTTATAGAATCCTCATATAATTTTCCTCAAAATCTGATAAACTGAAAATCCTTTCGGATAACAAGTTGTCTGATCGAGTATTCAAAATCAGAATATGCGAGTCTTCATGATTGTCCTGGGATAATTTTATCGATGATAACCGGGACATCTTCTTCACCGGATAAAGTGTATCATACAATCTCCAAATTTCAGATAAATCACTCTTTCTCAAAAAAGGCCAGATTTTTCACTACCGAAATTATCAATTCTTGCTCGTTTCATTTGTTCGTAAAGCCAAATCTTGGAGTAAGCTCAAATAGGGATGACCCCCCTATTTTTCACTCTTTCTCACCACTCATTTTTTCTCATTTTGGTACCCCCTTTTTTTGCACAAAAAAATGGAGTAAAAATACCATATAATCCCTTCAAGAAGTCAGTTCTAGTATAGACAATTTTCTTATAATAAGATTTGTGAAAGGTTGTGCATTCTTCACATTTTTGCACAATTCTCATTCAGTATATAAATACTCTCATTTTTGGCAAAAATAGACCTAGAAAATTTCCGTTTCTTTTATATTTGCCTCACTGCCATCAAAGTCAAAATAACACTTGAATTCGGACCGGATTTTTGCTCAAAAGTCATTATCTGAATCGACAAATGATTTTATGACTATTCGTCCGGATCAAGTCATCGTGGTGAAATCTGCCATCGGAAAATCTGCAGACGATGGGGTCTTGAGCTTCTTTTTTACTTCATATCGACAGGTTCCCCAGAGAGATCATTTATTTCGATTCAAATATTCTTCGATGGTGAGGTTTTTCGAGGTGACTCCTTGTACTGATCCGGAATCACTGATATTCGATGGTTTATAGTCAATATTGTTCCTCTGAGGAGGTTCTAGGAATGGTCCAACTATTAGGGTAACCATTAGAAAGATAAATAATGCTTTTTTTCATTTTGAAAGTTGTTGAAACCAAGACGATAGTTTTTCGAAGGTACCCATAAAATGGAAATTTAGGAATAAAAAAGGGCGACTCAAGCCCGAGTCGCCAAACTATCATCCCAAAGTTCCATAAAAGAACATGTAGGAAGTGGGCTATAAGTCGCCCTTTCTTCCTTCTATGGAATGATTTTGAGATGATAATTTGGCTTTTCAAATATATCTAAAATTGGAAAAAAATCCAATCGTTTGAATGGATTTATAACTTGAGTTACCCCATATAAGCAACTGAGATTTTCATTTTTATGAGTTTTTTTATTTCTTACATGATGATCGTATCCATTTTCTATAACTGCTTATACTTGAGATCTGCTTCAGAGTATCGAATTTTTTTACAGGATCTGCCTCCTTCTGAGATTCTCTATATAGATATCTGCCTTTATCTATACTTTTTTGGGAAATATCTTTCCTATACATAAAAATTCGAGATCATAAATACTCTACATACTCTTCGGGGTTAGATACAATATATGGCTTTGTTTTTTCGGGGTTTAAGGCTAAAAAATCTAACTGAGGACACTCTAACCTAATAAATCAGTTCAAATAAGCAATAAAATCATTTACTTCATTTTTGTTGGTTGTTAAAAGAGAAATTCAGACATCATCAACATAGAAAGATATTCTCGGCTTTAGATGATTAAATTTTTCCGAGATTTTTAAATCTAAAATACGAAAGAAATCGATTGATGCCCATATTGCAACCCTCGAAGATACATGTAATCCTCTTGCCAGTGCAAGCACTCACTCAGGCTTACTGAGTGGTCATCAAGGGAATGTCATGGTTGATGCTAAGATTTGCGATACCAGCTTATCACAGTTAAATAATCCGCAAAATAGAGTCACAATTCTATCTTGAGGGATACTTTCAAAAAAACGCTTTATATCAGCCTTAATAAATGAAAATGGTTGTTTTCTGACATGGATATTGATGGCATTTAGAATTGACCTATCTGAGATTCCTCAGTTAATCGTATCAGGAAGAAAACTATCAGATAATTTGAGTTCATTGTTTAACCAGATGTGAAATTTCTTCATTAAAGATCCATCCCTCGATACACGTACCCACTTTCACTTTTTTGGATCAGACATTTTCTTATGATCGTAGAATAATCTCTTTCGAGACTTCATGTCCATATTTCACCAACCTAATAAAATGTCCTGAGGTATTCAGGACTTTTTAGATAGACTCTCGATGGTGAATAGATTAAAGGGTTTGGGCATAATAAGAACTAAGCTTCTTAGCATTCTTAGTGATCAACATAACTTGTAATTTATCGACTATCTCGATAAGACTTTTTTCAAGTCCACTTAACTTAGAAACATCGATTATTTCATCTGCAATGAGAGGTAAAAGTGAAGTAGCTTTTACTCATAACTTATCTGCTAAAGAATTTATAAATTTCTTGGAGGGTTCTTTCTTGTCGGTCTCTAATAATGTAATAAGAAGAGGTGATACTCACATAATTTCTGCAAACTGACTCTGGTTGATATCGGCAGAATTGCGAAGTTCTTTGAGGAAAGAGGAAAATTTTTTCATAGCTTTATAAAAAGAAAATGAGGGTTACTGGAAGAGGTCGATAAGCACATCGTACGCTTTCTTTAAAATTTTAAAGATGACGTACGCATGATACAGGCTCTTAATTTTCAACAACCCTCATTTAAGCTGAGGAGAGTATCGATGCCTGTTTTTTTGGCTTCGGATTATATGATTTTGTTCCATAAAATAATGGTTACAAAATATGTCCTTTCGGACTCTAAGGAATCCATTTTTTAGAATGGACTAACCCCATACCCATCTGGGTTGGTGGAGGACTCTCCTCAAGGGGTTAATCCATTCTTACGAACGAATCCCTCGGGCATTTCTAATAAATCTTTTAGAATTGCTTTCAGCCATAACCATGATTTCATAAATAATCCCTAATTTTTTAGTATTCTTTATGTTGATTTATCATTCGCTATAATGTCTATAACATTATGACGTTGAGGGGGGCTGAAAAAGCTCACTTTCACACTGTTGATTGTAAGACTTCTTATAGGTATTACCTATAAGCATCTACACCAATTCCAGATGCAAACATCGATATTTTTAAAGGACAGTGCCAAGGTAAATATATACTTTTTGTATAGAAAGTCAAATAAAAATATATACTTTTTGTATATATTGCTAACCTTCCTGAATATTATTTCATGATCAAACTATCTTCCATCTCCTCGAGATAGTATTGAACATGACTTTTAAGAGGACCCTCGATATGATATCTCTTCATTTCATCGAAATTCCTCGCTTCTTCGGGAGACAATATATCAAGATTTGTCCTCCAGAGGTTCCCATATTGGACCTTTCTTACCTTATGATAAAGGGACAGTGAGAAAGTAACCTTCACTTGAGAGTATCACCATTTGTCACATAATACTCCACGAAAGTGAACTGCCCCCTATTTAGTAGAATGTAATAAAAAAACCTAACACTGTATCTGTAAAAGATGATTTCTGTATTCAACAGGAGTCATCTTTTTTCTTGACCATTGTGGTCTCTTATGATTGTAATG
>JAGOMW010000038.1 GCA_017993345.1 Candidatus Altimarinota bacterium
CTCGAAGAAGGAACTAATTCTCCATTTCGAGTGATCGAAGAGATCATCCCGAGTCCAACTTCTGAGGTCAGTATTGCTGGACGAGTCATGCTCCATAGATCATTTGGGAAGATCTGTTTTGCAACCATCTCTGATGGAACTGGTCGTATGCAGATCCTCTTTGCGAGGGAAAATTGTTCGATCAATGTCGATGGAAAGAGTATTTCTATACTGAATGAAAGCTCTCAAAATGGAAGGAGTTTGGATGAAGAAGGAGTACCGCAGTGAGTCGTATCGGGTAATACGACGAGTGAGGAAACGGACTGATGAGTTCAAAAAACGACATTTTCAGAGACTTTATCTGCCTATAAGTTTGCTGAGAAACTGATAGATCTTTGAGACTTTATCGGAGTGAAGGGGGAGCTTTTTTATACACACAAGGGGGAACTCACCCTCTTCGTGAAAGAATTCACTTTTCTTACAAAAGCAATACGACCACTTCCAGAAAAATGGCATGGGATCGAAGATAATGACGAACGATATAGAAAAAGATATCTCGATATGGCAACAGATGAAGAACTGAAGGCACTTTTTTATCGAAAAAGTAAGTTCTGGAACACGACTCGAAACTTTCTTCTCTCAAAGGGATTTCTCGAAGTCGACACTCCGACACTCGAACACACCACTGGTGGTGCTGAGGCTCGTCCATTTGCCACCCATCATAACGACTATGATAGTGATGTATTTCTCCGCATATCGATCGGCGAACTCTGGCAAAAGAGGCTCATGGCAGGAGGATTTCCAAAAACCTTCGAAATCGGAAGAGCCTATAGAAATGAAGGATCGAGTCCTGATCATCTTCAAGAATTTACCAATATGGAATTCTACTGGGCCTATGCAGACTATACTGACGGGATGAGGCTCGTTTCTGAAATGTATAGAACTATCGCGAAAGAAGTGTATGGGAAAACAAAATTTTCTGCTAGAGGTCACAATTTTGATCTCGCAGATGAGTGGTATCAAGTTGACTATGTCTCAGCCGTACGAGAAAAAACGGGAATCGATATTCTGACGGCCACTGATGACGAGATGCGCATAAAACTTGCAGAACTCTGAGTAAAATACGACGGAACAAATCGGGAAAGACTCACTGACACTCTCTGGAAATATACTCGAAAACAGATATCAGGACCTGCATTTCTCGTGGATCATCCAGCCCTGATTTCTCCACTTGCAAAACCCTCTGAAAAAGATCCGTCTGTGGTAGAGCGCTTTCAGGTGATCCTTGGTGGGTCAGAAATCGGAAATGGATACTCGGAGTTAAATGATCCGATCGATCAAAGAAACCGATTCGAAAAACAACAAGAAATGCTCTCAGGAGGAGATGATGAAGCTATGATGCCAGATTGGGAATTTGTCGAAATGCTCGAACACGGGATGCCTCCAACGTGTGGATTTGGTTTTGGAGAAAGACTCTTTGCATTTCTCGAAGATAAACCGATTCGTGAAGTTCAGTATTTTCCATTTATTAAACAAAAACCAGATACTACTCATATCGAATGAGAGAAAAGCAATACTATAAAGTGAGAGAAGTAGTATGTTGATAAATAAAAATTCTTATCTCCCCAGGAATTTAGTTTTTACACTCAAGCTTGCATTTTTCATTTTTTCCATACACTCGAAACATACTATTTCTTTATTTTTCTCACATGGCAAGTATCAAAGAAACAGCTGCGAAAGTTAGTGAACAAGCAGAAAAAACTCGTAACACTAAGTCAACGCGACTCTGGTTTATTGGTCTGCTTGGTGTCGTAGTGTTTACTCTTTGGTGGTTGAAAATTATCAAAACTGGGTTTGCAATCGGACTCGGGATTATCATTCTTGCGGCCTTCGGAATAGAAACAATGAACTATGATCTCGATCTTGGACAGCTCTGGAAAACGGGAAATATCCAAGAATCTCGCGTAACACACACAAAGGATGGCATCAAACTTATGGGTTCATGTGCAATACCAAAAAGTGGTGGTGAAGGCGATCTGAATTGTGATAATTTTAAAACCCAAGGAGAAGCTCAGGCAAAATACGATCGATGTGCTTCTGAGATTGCTTCATATAATCAAGGAGTTGATACCACAAAAATCAAGTCTCTTGACGTCTATGGTCTCGATAAAAATAAAAATGGAATCGTCTGTGAACATCTTCCAAAAACTATTCGCAAACCAACAAACCTCACTCCAATCAGCGTTCAATAATTCTCAATATTTTAATTCTCTTATTTTTCTTTTTCGTGGATATCTCCTCTCTTATTTCGTCAACTTTCAAGTGAGACGCTCCTTCAAAGATAGCTAATTCACTTGGTATAGAGAGTGGAACTGCACAGAAGCTTATAGCTCTCGGAATACCACTCCTCATACAACAAATCCATAAAAATGCACAAACTCCTGAAGGAGTAGAGGCTCTGGAAAAAGCACTCAATAATCATACAAAAGCAAAAACAAATATCGAAGAAATTATTTCTCCGGTAAATCTCGCTGAGTGAAAAAAAATAATCAACCATATTCTCGGGAATGAAACCGAAAGCACTACAGCCGAGCTAGCCAAAAAAGTGTGAGTATCTGAAGCTCAAGTTACTGGGCTACTTGCGGAACTCGCACCGCTTCTTATGGGGATCATCGGTGAAAAAAGAGTTTCCTCCAAACTCGATACAACAGGGCTTATCAAACTTCTTTCAAAGACGATAGGAACTACGTCAGAAAAGTCTGTTCTCTCATCACTTACCATTTCACTTCTCGATAAAAATGGAGATGGAAAGGTTCAAGATGATATCATTCGAATAGGAATTAATTGGCTCAAAAATCGCTTTCGCTGAAAATAAAAAATTCCCCTTATATATAAGGGGAATTTTTTGCTATTTTCCCTTTATTTTTTATAATTCTGGCGTCCAAAAATATATCATCGCCAATTCCGAATAAGTTTATTTATAGAAGTCAATTTATTTGGAACTACGAAATTATATTTTTGGAGTCTTATCTTTTTTCTTTCCTTTTTTATGATTGTCTGACTTAAGGATAAAAACGCGCTCGCTCGCTCTGTAGTCGAAAAAACCTATGCTATTGGTGGGAAAAATATCACTTTCGAATCAGGAAGACTTGCACTCTTTGCAACGGGTTCAATCGTGATCAAGGACGAAGGAGGGAATTTTCTTCTCACAACGACTGGAATCGGAAATCCAAAGGATGGAGATTTTTTCCCACTTACCGTCGAATTTCAGGAAAAATACTATGCAGCAGGAAAAATCGGAGGAAATCGTTTTATGAAACGTGAAGGACGCCCGAGTGAAAACTCGATCCTCAATAGTCGTATGATCGACCGACCGATCCGACCAATGTTCCCGAAAGGAACTCGTACGGATACTCAGATTATCTCGACGATCATGAGTTCGAGTGGGCTTTCTGATTTTGGATTCTATGGAGTTACTGGTGCCTCACTTTCAGTGATGCTCGCAGGAGTTCAGGAATTCGAAGGACCAGTTGCCGCTGTACGCATCACGAGTGATGAGGCAGGAAACTTTGTATTTGATCCAACATTTGAACAGATACAGAACTCACACCTCGATCTGACCGTCGCAGGAACACTCGACGCAATAACGATGGTCGAATCCCAAGGATCCGAAGTATCAAACGATTTAATGGTGAGAGCGTTTGAATTTGCACATACAATTATCAAAGATTTTTGTCATGCACAAACAGATTTTCTGAGAGAATATACGAAAATATATACCCTTCCAGAAACTATTCTTACTGTGATAGATACTGATTCTGAAGTTATTGCGAAAGTAGGTGATAATATAACTGAATCACAGATACAGGCTGTGTACTGACTCGGAAAGCTCGAATTTCATGATGCACTTCATAATCTTGTAGATATCACTGCTGAAAAAATCGGGTACGATAAAGAAAGCAATACACCAAAAATGGGTGATATCGCTGATGCTGTCAAATATGTTGTGAAAAATCATATGCGAAAGACGGTTCTCGAAACACAGTCCCGTCTCGATGGAAGAAAACCAAACGAAGTTCGACCAGTACGTGCAACCGCTCCAATTCTCCCACGTACTCATGGATCCGCTCTTTTCGAACGCGGTGTAACTCAAGTTCTGTCTATTGCTACGCTCGGTGGTCCTTCAGATATACAGCTGATCGATGATATGTATGAGGAGGATACGAAGAGATATATTCACCACTACAACTTCCCTCCTTTTTCAGTAGGCGAAGTGAAGCCACTTCGTGGAGTGGGAAGGCGTGAAGTTGGACATGGACGACTTGCAGAAAAAGCACTTGAAAGAGTACTTCCACCAGAAAGTGAGTTCCCATATATGATCCGTGTTGTGAGTGAAACCACCACTTGTAATGGTTCAAGTTCGATGGCATCAGTCTGTGGATCGACGATGGCACTCATGGATGCATGAGTGCCAATCAAAGCAATGGTTGCCTGAGTTGCCATGGGAATGATCTACGATGAAGCAACTGGAAAATATGAGATCCTCTCAGATATCCAGGCCCAAGAAGACTTTCTTGGAGATATGGACTTCAAGGTTGCAAGAACAGAGAAAGGAATAACAGCCCTCCAGATGGACTGTAAAATCTCAGGACTCTCTATGGAAGTTATCAAACAAGTATTTGATGAATCTATAGATGCTTGTGGATATATCATGGGAGAGATGAAAAAATGTCTCACGGAACCTCGCACAGAACTTTCTCCGTTCGCGCCATTTCTTCTCGCAGTATTTGTACCAGAAGAGAAGATGCGCGAAGTGATCGGAAAATGAGGAGAAACCATCCAGAGAATCGAAAAGGATTTTGGAGTTCAAGTGAATCTCGAAGATGATGGAAACTGTACGATCACAGCGAAAGATCAGGTTTCTGGAAAAGCAGCACTCGAGTTCATCAAGTGAATCCTGAAAGATATCGAAGTTGGTGATGTCTATGAAGGAAAGATTATTAAAGTGCTCGATACGGTTGGTGCCATCGTCGAAATCTCAAAAGGAAAAGAAGGAATGATCCATATTTCGAAATTTGGTATCAAGGAAAGAATTGCTGATGCAAATACGGTTGCCAAAGTTGGTGAAATTGTAAAAGTGAGAGTGTATAACGTTGATAAAGAAAAAGGACGTATCGGACTCGAAAAAATACTTTCTGAAGCGGAAATCCTTGCACAAGCAGAAAAAATGAAAGAGGTTCCAAAAGGAGAAGAAAAATAGACCGAGAAAAGAAAGCTGTTAAATAAGAGCTTTCTTTTTGCTTTCGTATAGAAAAATATATACTATACACTAATATTCATAATCCTCACTATGCACTGAGAAACATTGGAACAACCACTACCAAGTAAAGTAGTTTTTTCGCACCCGGGAATTACTTTTGATCCAAAGAAAAAAGAACGATTTCATTTTACAAAAGACTCGAAAGAAATCCTCAAACAATTTATAAAAAATCGCCTTCGGGGTCTTGATATCGAAAAAGAATCATGAGAAAGTGTTGTTACTACATCCATCTCTATAGAGCAAGTACAAGCAACTGTTGATTGACTTCTTTCTCAGTGAAAAAGTAAGTGAAAAATACTCGACTTCCTTGAACGAGTTTCAAAGATTTTTAAAGATACTGATTCAAAGCCAAGTGGAAAATTTCCAGAAAAAATCCGTGAGAAAATAGAAAAAAATACAAAAGATGAAAGACTCGATATCTATCTAGAGGTGGATGGATCGATAGTGGAAGTCCCTCTTATTGTTTGGAAGTGAGAAATACATATTGATAATATTATAAATACCTTCAATACTCGTTATAGCTATCATGACCTCATTGGTGGGAGAAAAAAATAAATAGTATCTCCTTGTATTTTCCGTCTCTTTCCCTATACTCTGGATATGCATATCATCCACCCTACTCGTGAAAAAATCACAAAAGAAAAAGAAACTTCCCTGATCTATACAGATACAGGCTTTTTTTATTCAAAATCAGAGACTCTCTCGATTCCAGAAAATAAAGTGATCATCGCATATATCCTCTGACGAGAATGGAAAATATCTCTCGCAGAACTCATTTCCCTTTTTGGAAATGATTCCTTAGAAAAAGCAAATGAACAAGTTGCCATCTTTTCCCTTCCGATGTGAACAAAAGAAAATCTCATAAAAAATTTCCAAAATGTCGGTGGGTCGGTCCGTATGATCGAGATTTATAGAGAATCCGATGTTGAAACGTTTCATACAGATGTGATCGAGACGATTAAAAAAGAAGCTTCTGGATGAAAATATACATTTGCTCTCGGACAGTATGGATGACTGAATCTCTCTCTTTTTTCTCTGTGAATTCGTATAAAAAATACTGTTTCTGGGGCTAATATCAGCTCTCGGATAGCTAATAAAGATAATACGAATCTGCATGTTGCCGCCTTCAAAAAAGAAAAACTCAGTAAATCTGGTGGAGAGTGGAATCTTCTCAAAATAGGAGAAAAAACGTATTTTGGAAAAACTCTTGCAGCCCAAGATATCGATAATTACGCACGTCGTGATACTGCGAAAATCCGCGATATGGATGTTGGAATGCTTCCACCCAAGCTCGCGCAAATGATGATTAATCTCTCAGGAAAAAATAATTCCCTCTATGATCCATTTTGTGGACTCGGAACGGTCCTGATCGAGTGAGCCAATATGGGGATCACTCATGTTCTCGGAAGTGATCTTTCATCTCGTATGGTCGAAGCATCAGAAAAAAGTCTCTCTGATTTTATAAAAGAAGAACGTGTATGGCAAGAGAGAATTAAACTCGCTGGGGGAACTCCAGCAAAGGATTTCTCGAATTTTCAGAGTGATGTAATCGAACTCGATGCTACAAAAATAGTGGCTCTTCCAGAAAAATCAGATCTTTGGAAAAGTGATATTACTATCATAAGTGAAGGATATCTCGGAGAAGTGATGCAAAAAGATTCGAAAACACTCGAACGTGTCAAAATGGAACGATCAAAGCTCTCGAATATGTACGATGCATTTTTTAGTGGACTTCGATCTCTCGATTTTACTGGCAACATCGTCATCACATTTCCATTCTGGGATATTCGTGGTACGCATTCTTTTTTTATAGAAATCGAAGATATTCTCGCACGTCATCACTTCGAAATCACTCCGCTTCTTCCGAAAGATTTAAAGTGACTCCTTACTCAGAAAGGAACTCTTCTCTATAAACGTCCAGGACAAAATGTTGGACGAGAGGTTACAAAAATCAGAAAAAAAGCATAATTTTATGGAACGCATAAACATCTGAGAACATACACACGATCCAAAATACTATAATAAAGATCGAGATATTGAAGTTGCACTCGCTTGGAATGCTGTCAAAAAAATCCTGACAGAAAAAAATCGTGATGAGTTATTTGAATATATAAAAAGTGTCCGACTGACAGAAAAAAATATCGTTAT
>JAGOMW010000039.1 GCA_017993345.1 Candidatus Altimarinota bacterium
AAAGAAAGCTGAGTGTATCTCCAGATAAGAGAGGTGCACTATTTGCTTTTGTGAGTGTCTGCCAGGCAGTTGCAGGGGTAAGTCCATCAGCAAGATCACTACCATTTGTTGCATCAATATAGTAAACAATTGAGCTTGCAAAAGTAGACTGTATTGTAAAGGTCGAAATATATGAAACAAAAGCAATCAGGGTAAAAAATGATGATACCCTTAACCAGAGTGGCGTATGAGTGTGAAACATAGAAAGCTATAAAAAAATATGATCACTCTTATTAGATCATATTTTGATATATTCTGCAACGAATAGATATTGCGGATATTTATTTTTATGTTTTTATACTAAAAATCACTTTCAGTGATCGTTGTCAGTCCATAGAGAACATAGTCTGTTGGAGTTATTTTTTGTAGATCAATGTTTGCCTTCTTGCATGCAAGATGAAAGAGATTGTCAGCAGTTATATCAGTATGGATCATATGAGGTAGGATCACAGAAAGTGTTCCAAAATTTTGCGAAAGAAGAATGAGTCATTCTTTTCTTGGATCAAGATCTACCAGGGAAGCAAGAACTCGCCTTCCAGTCGGAAGAAACCGATCAACTCGTATTGAAAGGGAGGAAAGAAGTGCTGGATCTTGAATTTGAAGGGTAAATCTCGGATCCTTTAAACACATAAGTGTATTATCGATACACTCATAGACACTATTTTCTTTTTTACAATTTATTCTCCCACTCGAAGCAATCACTTTTCACTCGTGATAAATCGTAACAAATACTGCTTCCTTAGAGCTTAAAAATGGAGTTATTTCTGAAGGTATATCCGAAAGAGTCGGAACTCTCTTATCGGTGAGATAAATTTCAAGGGTTTTTCGAACAAGAGTATACATAGGAAGATTTATTTATGAAAAGAGGTGAGTTTCAACATAGCTTCGCGCTCGATATTTTTTTCCTCAGATTCTATACGAGCAAAAATATTCCCAACAATATCAGACCCAGTAGCAACATACAAGGTATAATAAAGCCAACAAAGGAGAGTATAGAGAAAGGTAAATGTAAAGTATGCAACAATACTGAGCCCAAAAAGCACAAATAAAGAACTCATCGAAGATGGAAGAAATAGAAGAATGGAAAGAACCACCATAGTCGTAAAGAGGAGTGAAGCAATACTTGTATAGATACTCAAGAGAGAATATCGATACTGGGAAATCAGGGCAATAACTATATGAAATGCAAAAATACTTAAAAGGATATGAGCAGAAAAAGCTCAAAGTACAAAGGAAGAATCTTTTGAAAACGTAGAGATGACAATATAGACTGGTGCAAAAAACAAATACAAAAGGATCGAAAGAATCACGATTTGAGCGAGAGCAGTTCTTCCACGAGAATAGATATTTGGGAAAATCTTCGAAAGAATCGTGTAATATATAAGATTCCCTATTACCAGCGCAAAAAAAGTAATCATAGCGAGCAATATCGGGGAAACTCCAGACTCGAGGGAAAACTTTCCAAGTGCAAGAAATGAGAAGAGGAGAATAATTACTCCGACGATTACTCCGACGATCAGCGAAGTAATCATAGCCATAAGTACACTCATTGCATCATATTTTGGAGGAGAAATAAGCTCTTCTGGAGTAAGATTATCGATGTTTTCGATGGATGACATATGCACAAAAAATAAGAAAAGCACCTATAGAGATAAATATATCTGCAAAGTTTAAAATGGCAAAGTATTTTACAGCAATAAAGTCAACTACCTGCCCATGAAAAATCCGCTCATAAGCATGAGAAATGGCTCCAGAAAAAATAAGCATATATCAAAAATCAAGAAGCCGAGATTTTTTTGGATATTCTACTTGATAAAAGTGTTTTCATAGGAAACCAATAATCAGAATCGTCAGTATCTGCAAAAAGAGTCCTGAAATCGGGAGAGAGAAAGCAACTCATCGATTATAAGCAAGTTTCAATGAAAATATATCTTTGAAAAGGGAAATAGTCTTCCCATCAGAAAGGATTGATACAAAGTATTGTTTTGAGAGGAAATCAAAGAGGACAAGAAAAACAAGAAAAGTATATTTACGCATATTAAAGAGGGGAGTGATGAATAGCTTTAGAGTGGGTTATAATCTTCCTGTTCTTTCTGAAGTCTTTCTTTTTGTAAAATTTTTACCGCATCCCAATTATGACCAGAATCAGCATTTTCTCCGATCCGTTCAGAAAATTTCTGATAACAACGATCAAATACACGAGACTTCATGATCTTTCACTCAGCCTCAAGTGACTCCAGGAGACAACAATAATCCCAAAAAACATCTCAGAGCTCATCTTCCAAATAAATATATTTTTTATTTTTTATTTCTACCTCCTCTATTTCATTTTTGATTCACTCAATATAGGTAGCAGAACCCTGATACCAATTTTTCACGTTTTCAACTGTATGAAAATAGGAAATTCTTTTTTGACTCAGGGCAATGATTTTTTCGATAATAGAAAGCATAGGAGAATTATAAAAATATTTTTTTTGCCTTCTTTTTCCCCATTTCTATGAGTATTCCTGATGAGTCTACATTAACGATAAATTTCGCATCAGTTATAGTAATTCAGTCCAGGCGAATAGAATTTCCAGAAAGAGCATTTCGAACATCTCCGGAAGTCGCACAGAAACCAATCTTTTTCAAAAGATCAGAAATACTGATTTCTGTCGCTCAAATATGTATTGATTCGATATTACCCATATCAGTTGGATCGTATGGTTTTCCATGATACATTGTTACCACATAGTCAGCCAGTTCTTTTTTGAGGATATTTGGATGTTCACCATTAGCAAGTCTCTGAGAGATACGATCCACTTCTTCTACTGTCATATCAGTCGCAAATGTAAAATAATGAACGATCAGATCATCTGTCACATTAATGAGCTTCTGATACATGTCGAAAGGAGTATCATCGATCAGGATACAATTTGGACTCGTTTTCGACATCTTTTTTCCGTCGGTTCCCACGAGAAGATCGAATGTCATGATATCTTGTTTCGGGAGTCCGAAAGAGTTCATAAGAGTGCGCCCTGCGAGGAGATTGAAGTATTGATCATTGCCTCCGAGTTCGAGATCACAGCTTCCGTATTTTTTCGCGATCGCGACACTATCATACCCCTGCATGATCGGGTAGAGAAATTCTTGAAGGGAAATACGTTTTCCTTCATTATATCGCTTGGAAAAATTATCACGATCGAGCATCTCAGCAACTGAGAAGTTCGAAGCAAGTTCACCCACTCAGGCAAAATTCACCGCATCGAGCCCCTCACTATTGTAGTAGATATGGATCTTCGAAATATCGATCACCTTCGAGAATTTCTGGAGAAATACCTCTGCATTCGCACGAGTTTCACTACGAGTAAGCATCGGACGCTCTGCATCCTTATCGCTCGTATCTCCGACTTGTGCCGTCGCATCTCCAAAAAGGAGGACGATCTCGTGTCCGAGTTCTTGGAATTCCTTCAGTTTCAAGAATGGCACCATATGTCAGAGATGCACCTTCGCAGCAGTCGGATCAATACCGAACTTAATACGGAGTTTTTCTCAAGCCTCAAGACGTTTTTGAAGATGATCTTTATCGATCACACGAGAAACTCACTTTGTGAGGAGATTATGGATTTGAGTGTTTTGAGTCATAAAAAGTTTTTAAATTATTTCCTTATTAATCTTGATTTCTTGAAATAATAAGTGATTCAATATACAAAAAATAAAATTGATAATATGGAATAAATTGATAATGCAATATCTGAAATATTCGTTGCGAAATCTATATCTAAACAGCTGAAATCCATTGCCACTAAATCTCCATATTTAATTTCTCTTGATAGATTAAACCATGAACAAACATCAATGCCAGAGATCGTATCTCATGACCATGGACGAAACAATCGAGAAATAATTACAGATATCCAGATAAAAATATGAAAAAGAAGAATGTTTTTATTTTCTATATTTTTAATAAAGAAAAGAGCAATTATATTTAAGATAAAGAGTGAGAAATATATTGGAACTAAAGTAAAATCATACCATCACTGAATCCATATGATTCATATAAATGTTATAATGATATGTACTACTGCTAAAATATATTTTTTCATAATTAAACCACCTTATCAATCAGTCCATACTTCATAGCATCTTCCGCCGTCATATAGTTGTCTCGATCACAGTCTTTTCGAACGGTATCGATTTTTTGTCCACTATGTTTCGCGAGGATCGCATAGAGGATCTCACCTGTACGGATGATATGATCCGCAGCGATCTTGATATCCGTGGCCTGACCTTCCATCCCTCCAAGTGGCTGATGGATCATAATCTCGGCATGTGGGAGGGCATATCTCTTTCCCTTCGCTCCTCCACAGAGGATGATCGACCCCATACTCGCCGCGAGTCCGACTGCGACAGTGATCACGTCAGGCTTGATCGACTGCATCGTATCATAGATAGCGAGACCAGCGGTCACATGACCTCCTGGGGAGTTCACATACATAGTGATCGGGGCTTTTGGATCAACTTTTTCGAGATAGAGGAGCTGAGCGATGACGGTGTTAGCTACTGCAGAGTCGATCGCATCGCCGAGAAATATAATACGATCTTCGAGAAGACGAGAGTAAATATCATATGCTCGCTCCTGTCCTCCGACTTTATCGATAATAGTGGGAACGAGGAAGTCAGATATAATTTTTTTGGATTTTTTAGACATAAGAAAAGTTAAGAAAGAGGATTGTGCAGGTATTATAGGGAAAAAAGTGATTTTGCAAAAAAAGAGGGAGGATTTTTGGAGAAAAAAAAGATATATGATATCATTTTTCTAGTATTTTTATTTATATGCTTATGTCACAAAAAGAAATGGAGAATCATATAAACATTCCATTAGAAAGTCTAAATATCCACAACTCAAAAAACATACTGCCTGAGTGAACCTTTTCAGTAAACACGCTCTCAAAATATATAAGCAACTCGGTCAGTGCAACCCTCGATCAACTACCGGGTTTTCGAGCCTTATCAAATCATGTATCCCTATCTCTCGAGGAGATAAAAGGTGGAATCGAGGGAATAAGGTCAGAGGCAATAAATCAAACTACCGTAGCAATCGAAAATACAGTGAACACTTATAATGGTGTTCAAGATATGATGCATCAACTCGGGGAGTTTTTAGGTAAAATCCCAAAAAGTACATACGATAATATGAAACTAGCGATTTCTAATTTCCAAAAAAATAGTGAACTCCAGAATCAAATAAGCAATATATCCACGTCCCTTGGAATAGATCCGTACATTATCTGTGGAATCTGTACCCAAGAAACAAAATTCAATCCAAATCTCATATCGCCACGATGAGCACGCGGACTTATGCAACTCATGCCAAATACAGAAAGAGGTATCCGAAGATTCATCGAACGTGGAAGTATAAAAAATGCGTGACCTGAAGAAAGATTCTATGCTTCACTCCGTGAAAATAAATCATTTATGGAAATATACAATAGCAATGATGTAAATACTCAAAATCTGGCTATTGGTTCAGCTTTTATTAGTTATCTTAATAAAAAGTTTTGATGAAATATTGAGTCAGTACTCAGATATTATAACGGTGGCTGATCGGTAAGTGCAAGAAATAGCCAGGAAAATCGATCATATGCACCTTGAGCTATGGGATATGCAAAACTCTTTCAAGAAATGAATATTTTCGGTACTGTATAATACAACATATGAAAACTCTTCTTATATACGATGCATTTTTTTCTCACGGACAATCAGAAAAAATCAATCTGGAAATAGCCACTCTGCTTTCAGCAGATATTTTAACAGCTACCTATTCGTTTAACTCATATATCCCAGAATACTTAGGATATCATGGAAAGCTTATAGAAGTCTATAAAACATTCGAAAGAAATCCAAGCTGGATACAAACCTATATACTTTCTTGGAAGTTTTTCAAGAACCGATCGGTATTTGAAAACTATGACACATTTTTCCTTTGCGATCGATGACTCCGAGCTATTCCATATATATGAGAATGAGCGAATATTTCTTATTTTCTCCAAAAAATGCCATCATTTTTACGAGAATTTTCGGAAGAAGAAATTGTAGAAATACCCTATCTATTACGATGGTTTTATTATATGAAAAAATGGTTTTCGAGAAAAATATTTATTTCTCGAATCAAGCGGGTTAAAAGAATTTTTACGAATTCAGCTAAAAATAAAACAGAACTAATGAAAATAACTGGAAGATCGGATATAGTAGTACTCCATCCAGCAGTGAATACTTCACAGTTTCACCCTATAAAACAAAAGGTAAAATTTATATTTGAAGAACACAATAATATCATCTCTGTAGTAAAAAAGGAGATTTCTGAATACTACCTCTCTACAGCAAGACTCACGAGTAAAAAGCGTGTAGAAGAAATCATACGAGCGTTTACTTATCTTCCAAGCAAAAACCTCGTCGTTCTCTATCGAGAAGAAGATACAAAGAAGAATCTATGTATGGAGATTGCTCGTGGTCATGAAAATATTTTCTTTAAAAAAATTATCTACGATGGAGAAATACCACCAATCATTGCCAATTCAATAGCTACCATATCTATTGCTCGAGAAGATGATTTTGCCCTTTCTGCTATAGAAAGTATGGCTTGTGGTATACCCGTTATCGGAACGAATGAACGAGGATACAAAGAAATCATCACTCATGGAAAAACAGGTACACTTCTTAAAAAAGAATTTATCGAATATGAAATTATCGATGCGATTAACCTTATGACTATAGAGCGAGCGAGTGATATGAAAGACGCTTGTATAAAAAAAGCTTCTGAATTTTCTATGGAAAATTTCTCAAAAGAACTGAAAAAATACATATAAAAAAGGAGCCTTTCAGCTCCTTTTTTATATAAATTATTCACCACGAGATTCACCCTTTCCACCATCGCGGTAGCTGCGGTATCCACTCTCTTTCTGGTATCCTCCACCAGAAGATGATCCACCCTCTGAAGAACGACCACGGTATCCACCTTCAGAACTTCCACCACGGTAGCTTCCACCAGAACCACCACCTGATGATCCACGGTATCCACCACCAGAAGAAGAACCTCCTCGGTATCCTCCACCAGAAGATGATCCACCCTCTGAAGAACGACCACGGTATCCACCTTCAGAACTACCACCACGGTAGCCTCCACCAGAACCACCACCTGATGATCCACGATAACCTCCTCCTTCAGAACCTCCAGACGATCCACCACGATATCCACCTCCAGAAGAA
>JAGOMW010000040.1 GCA_017993345.1 Candidatus Altimarinota bacterium
TGATCTTCGAAAATAATCTCATTCTGTTTACGGAGCAATCCGTAGACGTATGACGCTATCGTCTAGTGGTTAGGACAACGGGTTTTCATCCCGTAGGCCGGAGTTCAATTCTCCGTAGCGTTACCATAAACTATTAAAAAACTCTTTTTGTAAAAGAGTTTTTTATGTTTTTAGAACTATTTATTCCTGTTAATAATACGTACAAGGAAGAGAATTATAGCAATAACAAGTAGTATATGTATAAAGCCCCCGATAGTATATGTAGATATGAGTCAGAGTAACCAGAGTATAAGAAGGATTATCGCAATAGTTTCGAGCATATAAATAAAGTAAAAGACTAAGGCACAAAAAATTACCGCAGTTATTTATAAGAATATTCATTGTAAGAGTATTGTATGGAAAGTACAATGGAAAATGAATTACTCTATACTAAAATGTTTTTACTTTTATGAATTGTTAATAAATATATTTCCATATAATCAAAATATCTTACTTATTATAAGCTTTTATGGATACTTTTATCGCATTATCCTCAGTTATTTTTTGACTTCTGCTTCTTACTTTTGGTGCAAATGTTCTTGTGGATGGCTCCGTATCTGTTGCAAAAAAATTTTGAATATCACAAGCTATTATTGGTTTGACTATTGTTGCAATAGGTACGAGTATGCCAGAATTAATAGTTTCGATTTTTGCGAGCATATCAGGGAATGCTGAGATTGCCATCGGTAATGTTCTTGGCTCAAATATCGTGAATGTATTTCTTATTCTCTGAATGAGTGCCTGTATATTTCCTGTTGTACTTTCTAAAACAACGAGATTTTTTGATCTTCCGATTGTTATACTAACTTGATTACTTTTATTGATTCTTGTAAGTGATAGTTTCTTTGATGGGGCAAGTAAAAACATGATTGGTCGTATAGATGGAATTATACTCTTTATGGCCGCAATTGGTTATATAGTATATTCTTTGAAGCATAATAACTTTATTCCTGATGAAAGCGAAGAAGTTGAGAAGATAATTTCTCCATGGAAGGCGTCTCTTTGGATATTCGCATGAATAGCCGTTTTATTTACAGGTGGAAAATTACTAGTAGATGGGGCTGTTGTTATAGCAAGTAGCTTCTGACTTTCACAGGCAATCATCGGTCTTACTATTGTTGCTATAGGTACGAGCGCACCAGAACTGGCTACCTCTATTATTGCTGCTCGAAGGTGAAATCCTGATATAGCCGTTTGAAATGTAGTAGGCTCCAGTATTATGAATATTTTAGTTATTCTTGGTTTATCTGCCATTATCACTCCATTACCTTTTGCAAATTCTTCATATATTGATTTATTGGTTTCTATTTTTGCACCTATTCTTCTCTTGTTACTTTGTTTTATTTGGACAAAGAACTCTATTTGAAGAAAAGAGGGTTTTTTATTAATTCTTGCTTATGTATTATATATCGGATATTTACTTTCTGTAGAATTTCGATAAACCAATTTTCATAATGATGACGCTATAAGGGTTGAATTTTCTAGTAAATAAATAATTTTAAAAATATATTATTATTTTGTCGATATTGTTTCTTTTGCTTTTCCATAAGTATCTTTATACTAAATGCGTTTATTATTATCCTATACTTTTATGGACGAACTCGTTAAAAAACTCGAAGGTCTAGGTGTTCCTTCTGATGTTCTTAGTGGACTGAAGGAAAAACTAGGAGATAATTTTGTGACTGATATACAGTCTCTCGGACTGAAGGGTGCTGCAGAAAAAGCTGGTATCGATGTATCTACTCTCCCAGATATCGATATGACTGCTGTCAAAAATTTCGGAAAAGAAATTATGGGTACAGATGTTGATGGTGACGAAAAAACTGGAGTCGAAGAAGCCCTCGATATGGCGAAAGATCTTGCTGATACAGTGAAGATGAGTGAAGCTCTCGAAACTGTTACAGATGCAGCGAAGGAGGCTATGGGTACAGATGTTGATGGTGATGGAAAAACTGGAGTCGCTGATGCAGCTGCTAATATCAAAGATGCAGTTACTTCCAATGCAACCGTTCAAAGTGCGACAGAAAAAGTGGAAGAAATGAAAGATAAAGTTGCCTCGAGTGATCTTGGTCAGAAGGCTGCTGAGGTTGGGGATAAGGCTCTCGCAGCCGGTAACGGTCTCCTTTCAAAGATTAAGTCATTTTTCGGTGCATAGTTCCATTTCTTGGTCGTAAAAAAGCTTTAAAAAATCCCTCACGGTCAGGTGGGGGATTTTGTTATTTTTCCTATTCACCATAGTGAATATCTTCCCAAGCCGTTCTATAGAGAGGTTCACCGAGACGTTTCTGATCGAGTGCATGACCGATAAATCCGATCGATCTTGCAAGTATGAAAAATGCATTGAACAATCCAGATTCAATATATATCTCGATCTCATCTTCTTTCATGCCTATACTTTCGAATATGTCGAGAAGAATCACTCAGATATGTCCATCGACATTCAGTATGAGATTTGCCTTTTTTTCGAGAGTAAGTTTTTCAACTTCCAGAGCATAGCTAAGGTACTTTCCATATGGATGACCGAGAGAATATCCTTTGACTTTTTCTCTCAGAAGTTCACATCTTCCGTCAGGATTGAATTTCGATTTTACCTTATGACCGATTCCTGGGATGGGATTTCCAGATTTTTTCATCCGTGTTATGAAGTTTTCTGGAGTTTCCCCGTTTCTTACTGCTTCATAAAAATCCCTGGCAGACCCATCGATCGCTCCACCGAAACGTGGTCCGATCGTCATAAGCCCAGAGACGAGAGAAGAGAGGATGTCTTTTCCAGCACGAGCAGTAACGATCGTGTTAGTGGCTCCACTGACAGCAGGTCCATGATCTGCAAGGAGGATGATGATCGTATTCAGGAAGTCAGCAGCGTATTCTGGAAGATCTCTCTTGAGCCACAGTTTTCCGATGACTTTCGCGATCGAACCATCAGATACATAACTCTCTATTTTTTTATCCCCGTAGTACAGGTCTTCACCTCGTTCATCTGAAATGGTAGAGGTGAATTTTGTTGATTTTCGGTTTTTAATTTTCTGTATTTTCTCTGAAAGAGAAAGGCTTACTTCTGGATCTTGTGACTTGAGTTCCTTAGAGTTTTTCTGAACTTTTTCTTTATAAATATTTTCTATGAGATCACCCAAGTCAGCGTAGCTCTCTGGAACAAAAGCTCCCGCTTTCTTCAGTTCTGTATTTTTATAGCTCGCTTTTTCTTCATCGGCATTTGCCTTGGCTCCTGCATGACCAAATTGTACTTCTGTATTCAGTTTTTCTGCAAAAGACCCTGTCACATACGCAACGACGGGTTTTCTGATTTTTCTTTCGGTGAGCAACTGTACGACTTCGAGTTCGTCCCGAGAGCCGACTTCGCCGAGCATGACGATCATCTTGACCTCATCGTTCTCCTCGTAATCCATCACGATATCTCGGAACGTCGACGCTACAAATCGGTCACCACCGAGTGCAATCCCCGTATGTATCCCATCTGTTCTTGATGATATCACTCGATACATCTCGTTTGACATACCACCACTCCGAGAAACAAATCCGATAGATCATCTTCTGTAGAGCTTACTTTCGATAATATTTTCGAGACTTCCTCCAGAGTTTCCCATACGGAGTGATCCGGCTGCTATTGCTCCTGCAGTAGCAGGTCCTATAATTCGAATTTTTGAGTTGGATTCATTATGCTTGATGATCTCTCGAATTTCTCTCTCAGGAATTCCTTCAGCAATGATGACAATCGTCTGGAATTTTTCACTTCTTATCCCTTCCCAAGTTGCTGTACTTGCAGACCTGAATGATGCAAGATTGATGAGGGTATCTATTTCTGGATTCTCGGGGATACTCCTGATGTCAGGAAAAATCGGAATCAATATTTCTGATCCACCAAAAAATATCTTCGTCCATCCAGTACGTTTACTCGTCGGATCGATAAGTCCCGCAACTGAAGGTGATCGATCGGAAAGAAAGTCAAAATCAAGCATACGCTGTGCGACATCGATGTGACGACCGTAGATGATTGCTTTAGAATGAGGCGTGAACATAGGTGTTTTGTATTATTTTGCAAGGAAAAAATCAGTCGCGATTTTTACGTTTTCTGAAGAAGTTTTATTTTCAGCGTCGAGCATCGTCACTTCTTCACGAGTAAACCACTGAGCCTCCCCGACATTTTCCTCATCCTCTATGGATCCGAGATAGTGTACGAGCATTATTTTTTCCTCATCGTGTTCACGAATGATCTCTCCGAGAAGTACGAGTGGGTCTTTTTCTGAGAGAGTAATTTTATTTCCCCCTATTACTTCCTGAGCACGAGCAAGTGCATTTTCTCGAAAGTTTAGAGTATCATCGTATCTTCCGCCGATGAATTGGTATTGATGTGTCGTTTCTGATAGATGAAGGAGTACTTTCGTTCCTTCTTTGTTTACGATCACAGGACCAGTTGAAAGGGTGATTTTTCCAGATTGTTCAGCGAAATCAGTGTACGGATATGAGTAGATGATAGACATATGAAGAGCGTGGATGAATGATTAGAATTTTATGTGCGAAAGGATATCTGTCATATAGACACTCCCATCAGCGATTTCACAGGGAATTGAGAGTTCTTTACAGGCATTTTTCATAAGGAGAAGTCCGGCAGTATCATTGATCCCACCACGACGAACGAGTATATGTACCTGTTGTCCTAGGAGTGCCTCTCTATGTTCTGTAAGTGCATCGATAATTCCAGAAAAAGTTTTATCTATGTGTGTAAAATTAGCAATAGCCCCAGCGATAATGAGATACTTTTTTGATTGCCCATCTTCGAGCATGGCGGAGAGGAGGGTATTGGTATAGGCACGAGTATTTTCTCGGTCAGGATTTCCACTACATTCTCAGTAGTTTCCGATTTCCTGAGCATATCCGAGATCTCCGAGGGTATCAGCGATAATCACTGATGCTCCACCACCACTGGTAAGAAGCCAGATTTTCCCATGAGGATTCAGAACTCGGAACTTGAGACTCGCACCGGTTTCGCTATCGAGTTTTTCGATATATTTTTCTCCTTCGGACTTTTCTGGTCCAAATGGATGAGGGAAGTCGAGATTTCTCCAGTGAGATTTTTGCTTAAAGGCCTCTGTATTGTCTACTCTTGCTACCATATCGAGACAGATAACATTTCCATCGATATCGAATGTAAAAGGATTAATCTCCAGATAGGAGAATCCATATTCTATGAAAAATGAATAGAGGGAAGCCATAAAACTCATTATTTTTTCATCTTCTATTCCGCAAATATTTTTAAACCCCTCTTTGGAAAAATTTATACCATTCCCAAGAGGAATATGAAATTCTTGAACCTTCTCCCAGTTTTCTTCCACTTCCATTCCTCATTCTTCTGAAAAATAAATCACATCATGATCGCGCTCGGTTTTTATAGCAACGTAGTATTCTCTCGTATGCGGGACAAATGGTTCGATGAGAAATGTGTGGAGTGTTCCGATTTGTTCTTTAATTTCTTTCTCGGTTTTATTTTTCTCTTTCCACCATTTTTCGATTCAGAGTGCATCCAGGTTTACTCAGACGAGTCCATATTTTCCTCTTTTTCCGAAAAGCTGATCCGGTTTGATGACCCATTTTTTTTCAGTATTTTGTTTTTTTTCTTTGAATACTTCAAAATCACTTTCTGACTCGATCAAATATCCTTCATATGAAGTGTTTGAATATTCAGAAAACATTTTTTTCGCATCATATTCGCGAATTGCTACTTGTGCCATAAGTATAGGAATTATTTTGTTCTATCGGGAAGTAGAAACCAAAACCGACATTCATCACCACCATTGAGGAGTTTTTTATTTTTCCAGCTGGTTCCTGGATTTCTCTTCATCGAAGTGATGTATCCTCATTGCTCGATCATCGATTCGAGAGTGCTATAGAGATTTGCTATATCTGCATCTTCCAGACGTTTTCCGTAGGGAGGGTTGGTAACGATAGTTTTTTCTTTTCCAGAAAGAGAAGAAAAATCAGAAACCGAGAAGATGATATCATCAAGAACACCAGCACGCTGAGCATTTCTCTTAGCCTTTTCGATCATCTCACCCTCTATATCTGATGCATATATCTTATATTCACCACTTGGGTAGGCATTCATCCGAGTGATGTTTCTCACACTGGTAAGTTCTTCCCGCTTGTGAAATTTGAGACTTTCGATCCGAAATCTGCGGCCCACTCAAGGAGCAATATTTCTCGCCATCATCGCAGCTTCGATCGCGATCGTCCCACTTCCACAAAATGGATCAAGAAGGGGAGTTTTATATCTCCAGTTACTAAAGGCAATAAGTGCAGCTGCCAGATTTTCCTTGATCGGTGCATCTCCGGCTTCTTCACGATATCCACGTTTATGAAGTGGTTCACCCGTGATATCCAGAAGGATTTTTGCGTTATTATCGACTATCAGGATGAGGATATGAACTTCGATCCCACTCGTAGTATTCGGAGTGGTAAGAGTCGAGAATATAGCACTCTGACTCACGCTCTGGATCGTTGGCTCACTCGAGAGTTCTGATCGAGTTGCTGATGCTTCTACCACTATCTGTTCTTTCCCAGAGAGGTAGAGTTCCCAGGGAATCTGACGACACATCTCATGAAGTGAGTCGAAGTCAGTCACTTTTTTCTCTGAGAGATTCATGTAGACTCGATTCGAAAAACGACTTCTCACAAGCAGTTCGTATATCGTCGTGAGATCGCCGGTTCCTGTGATCATACGATCAAGTCCCGAGATATCGGTGAGTCCGATTTTTTCAGATTCTCTCTTCACGAGAGACTCGAGTCCTGACTGACAGGTGATCGTGATCCGATGGTTTTCTGGAAATGTGTATTCGTGAGCATCACGGGTACGGGGAGTGTGGGAGACGATTTTTATCATATGTCCAGTATATGAAAAAATAAAAAAATGGAAGAATATCTTTTATAAATAGGTATCTTAAAATTATTTTTCATATCTCTTTCCTTGATAGAATTGACAAAATAAATATTTCCTTAAAATACTTAGTCCTTTGTCTTGTAAATATATATTTTATATGGTTGATGCTAGATTTTACCCAAAAACTCCAGGAAAGGGATTTCCTCTTATTTTTGATGCCGTTTCATCTGATGCTCCTATGTTATTTCATGAGAGAGTTACTCGCCTTTTGGAGAATCTTGATACACTTCGTAAACGCATAAATGGTTATGAGCCATGGG
>JAGOMW010000041.1 GCA_017993345.1 Candidatus Altimarinota bacterium
TCTTGGAACAGCTGATTCTACCTCTCCTGGTTTCACTTCTTCTGCCGCTTTGAACACGGAAGTGAATAACAATAGTACCAACCATGTTCTCTATACCTCGAATAAACCACAGCCTCTTACTGGTGTTGATGACTTCACCTTCTCTGTAGCTGCTCTTCCAAATGCACAAACTCCAGCAGGTGACTATAGTGATAAAGTGGTACTTACTGTTACTGGAAATTTCTAAAAAATTATTATTAATAAAAATTAAAAAATGTCTCGATAATATCGAGACATTTTTTAATTCTTTTTTGCAATAAAGAAAGATATATGAAATGATAATACTGTCATATTTATAACTTTCTTTTTATGAAACATCCTTCTTTTATCCGCGGTTCACTTACTCTCTTTTCTCTCTCCACCATCTTAGCCTCATCTTTTTCTGCAGGTGTCTTCGCCTCTCAGATTGGTACTGGTACGGTTGTAGGAAGTGGGGCTCTCTCTACTGCTATTAACTGGAATGATACATTCGTTGGTTCGAGTGCAAGTGGTTCTATCAATGGAATCGTTGTTACTGCTCGTATCCTTCCAACTTTGAATATGACCATCTCTGGTTCTGGAATGATTGCTCTCGGAAATCTTTCGAGTCTCACCGCTTCAACTGGTTCTGTGAGTATTGAAGTTGGTACAAATGCTCTCAATGGTGCATCTGTAACAGCCCGTTCTACCAATGCTGGTCTTACGAACAATGCAACTGGTGCCATCGTTGTCAACTCTCTTTCAGCTGATGGATTTGCTGATAGCTATAAGTTTCTCTCAACTCTTGGAACAGCTGATTCTACCTCTCCTGGTTTCACTTCTTCTGCCGCTTTGAACACGGAAGTGAATAACAATAGTACCAACCATGTTCTCTATACCTCGAATAAACCACAGCCTCTTACTGGTGTTAATGACTTCACCTTCTCTGTAGCTGCTCTTCCAAATGCACAAACTCCAGCAGGTGACTATAGTGATAAAGTGGTACTTACTGTTACTGGAAATTTTTAATAAGTATTAAAAATAAAAAAATAGAAAAGTCCTCTACTTTCGTAGAGGACTTTTTGCATTTTTGAAAAGCTTTTGTAAAATACCTTTGATTCTAGAATACTTTCTTTCCCACAGCTCCTCTTTCTGTATTGTCTTTATTTTTTACTTCATTTCATTGTATGAAATTTTCACGTATTCTCCTGATTCTTTCCCTCTTTTTTCCTGTAAGTATTTTTGCAGTTTGAGAAGGTTCACGTATAGATCTCTGAGTTTCTCCTATTCGTCATGAATTTCGTACTGATGCCTGAAGTACGGTCACAAAAAGTATCAAATTTTTTAATAATGCAGACATTCCTTATAATATTTCTCTTTCTAGTGAGGATTGTGAAGCTGCTGTAGATTACGGTACACCAAAGTGTATGCCATTTTCTGGAAGTGCTGATCCCTTACATATTTCTACTTGGATTCGCTTCCAGTGATCGACGAACTTTATTGTTCCACCAAAAAGCTCGAAAGATATAGAATTTACAGTTCAAACCCCAACAAATGCATCTCCTGGTGGTCACTATGCGGCTATATTTTTTAATAATCCTGATTCACCAAGTTCTCCAAATACAGTTAAGGTGAATCGTCGAATCGGGACTCTCCTTCTTGTAACTGTTAATGGTGATATTGTTTACAATGCATCACTTGGGAATGTTTCTTATACTGGTCCAGGTGGAAATACGAATAACTCAAGCTCTTCCCCTACTTGAGGGATTCAGCCAATTTGGACTTTCGATTCCCTTTCTAAAATCTTCCAGAAGCAATCAGACTGGTCAGCTATTCTCGAAAAATCAAAAGAAGTAATCCCAGGAATTATTCAACAATGAAAAGAGGAGCTCAACCCATTTTGGTCTGCTCCAGAACTTCCAAAACAGTCATTTCTTTTTGAGTTTTCTATTCCTCTTTCGAATTCTGGAACTACCCACGTGAAACCAACGGGTCGTGTAGAAATCAAGGATGAAGATGGAAATACTCTCAAATCTATCGGAAAGGAATCAATAAAAACCCCAGAGGGCGTCTATATCGGTGAAAAAATAGTGGATTATCTTCCGATAAATGACGAGGATGGAAATGTGCTTCCATGAACGAGTCGAATATATAAGGTTGATTGGCAGTGATTTGCTTATCAGTGAATTGAAAATGGAAAATCCGTTATAAAATTTCAGACTCCAAGTGATTTTTATTCTCAAAATGTAGTTTCTGGGAATTGATTTCTTTGGCCATGGGAACGATTGAAACTCGTAAAAAATCAGAAGACTTTTCATATAGAAGTGAGTCTTGAGTATCTCTGAATGCAGAATAGAGTTGTTCCAATTACTCAGAATAAAGATATTATTATTGAGTATCTAACAATTGAAAAGGGCATCAACTATGGAATTGTACTCTGCTTACTTCTCCTTATTTTTCTATTTTGGATTCTTCTGAGAAAGAGAGATCGTACTATTCATATTCTCGAAACTGAGGTTGATACCCTCGAAGATGAGGTTCATGAGTTTGAAAAAGCAAAAATCTTAGCAAAACAGGCAATTGCCCAGAAAGCTCTGAAGAAAAAAGAAACATCTTCATCGACTGAGAAAATAATACCACCACCCGTAAAGAAAACGAGAGCTAAAAAAGTAGAAACTCCTTCTTTACCTGAAACTGCTCCAGTGAAACCAAAGACAACGAGAAAAAAAGCAACACCCCCACAAACTCCTCCGAATGAATAATCCCTAAAATACTTCCCCTTTATGTTTGCTTGTTCCAATTGCCATACGACCGTCCCAAAATGGACAGGAAAGTGTCCTACATGTGGTGAGTGGAATACGCTCGAGGATATCTGAGATATAAAAAAACAAAAAGGAAAGGGGAGTGGATCTATCTGAAAGATACAGGAACTTCAAAAAATACTTCCACAGACTTCCTCTGGTATATCACGCCTTTCGAGTACAAGTGGCGAGCTTGATAGCGTTCTTGGTGGATGACTCACTCCTGGAAGTCTCGTGCTTCTCTCTGGAGAACCAGGTATATGAAAGTCAACCCTCGCACTTCAGATGAGTGAGTGGTATGGATCTCTTGGTTCTGAAATTCTGTATATTTCATGAGAAGAACATATTGGTCAGATTTCTGCGAGAGCCAGTCGACTCGGTGTCTCGCATGATAATATATTTATTATCACAGAGAATGATTTTGATGATATTATCTCCACGATCCGCGTGAGTCGTGCTGATATTATCATTATTGATTCACTTTCGGTTATGTCTAGTGGAAGTCTCGAGGGTACCCCAGGAAGTATGAATCAGATCCGTACGATGACAGAAGTGTTTATGCAGATAGCGAAAACAACTCAAAAATCAATCCTCCTGATCGGTCATGTGACGAAGGATGGATCGATTGGTTGACCAAAATCTCTCGAACATCTCGTGGATGTTGTTCTTTTTCTCGAATGAGTTCGTACAGAAAACTATCGTCTTCTCCGTGCTTTTAAAAATCGATTTTGACCGACAGATGCTGTTGGCCTTTTTCGTATGGAGGAATCTGGACTTATAGATATCCCAAATCCTGGACTTGAGTTTATCGATGCCACGACGAGTTCTCTCGCAGGGTCTGCACTCACTCTTACAATCGAATGAAATCGTCCACTTTTGGTTGAGATCGAAGCTCTTACAACATACACAAAATTCTGATATCCAAAAAGATCGAGTCGTGGGATTCCACAGTGAAAGCTTGATCTTCTTATAGCAGTGATGACAAAGTTTACTGATACAAAACTCGAAAGTTATGATGTCTATATGAATATCTGAAGAGGATTTTCTATAACTGAACCTGGTGTAGATCTTGCTTGTATCGCCGCGATGATGAGTTCGAGGCAGGATATGTCCCTCGGAAGGACGATATTTTTGGGTGAGGTATCCCTGACTTGAGTGGTGAAGAGTGTCTTTTTTCTTGAAAAACGTATTACCGAGGCTGTAAAACTCTGATTTACACAGATTGTTATCCCGGAAGCATTTTCAGGAAATCTACCAAAATGAGTCGAGTATATAAAAATCGGAAACATACGTGATATGAAAAAAATCTTTATATAAAAGATTTTTTTAATTTATCGGTAAAGTATAGTGTTTCATTTTCTCATCCATTTCTTTTTCAAATTGGGTCCGAGTTAAAGTTTTATTTTCTTGTTTATATTTTTCAAAAATAAGTCTTGCTCCTTCACATGGTCCATGTGATTGTAAGAAAACCTCAACTATCTTTTTTTGCACTTTTCATTGATTTTCAGTATTCATACTCCCTGATAGTCATTGACTCATTCCCATAAGTTTTTCTATTTCTTTAGAAAAATATTTTATAAAATAATCCAATTGAAATTGATTTGTTTTTTTAATGAGTGTCTCTCCTTGCTCATCTGGCTCTATTCGATCTCCTTCTGATTTTTCTAATTTTCAATGGCGTGGTATTTCTAGACGCTTATTAGTGGAAACGCTACCGGGACCAAAGTAGAGCTCATACATATATCAGAATTAGTATTTGAGTATTATCGGCTTTCCTTTTAGAAAAGCAAGTGATTTATTTTTAAATTTGTTATATCAAGGGATTCAAAGATTTTGAAAGTAATATTATCATCATATAGATGATGTAATCTTTTTTCTATATTACATTATGATTTAATATGAAATTTGTATTTTATTGTATAGTTTAATAAAAAATATTGACACTTATATATATATATATATAATATATATATATGAAAAGTTTAAATAATATAAATCTCAATTCAAAATTAAGTATACAGAAACCAACATTACAGAAAGTTGATGATAATTGTAATCAGGTACTATCGATACTTCAGAATGCTCAGCATAGTTTAGCTATTGAAGATAGAAAATTTATCGAGATTCTTATCCAAGAATGACTTTTACACAGGTTGACAGAGTTATCAGCATATCATGTGTCACCAACTTATAATCAGGAAAGTATTAAAAAAAATGGATTAAATAATCATGCAACATTATTGACTAGTGAACAGAAGGAATTGTTTATCGAACTCATAAAAAGATTGCCACCACGAGATCAATTTTCTTATCGAGATCGATTAGGACTTATATTTGGAGATAATAATTTTAAACGATGAGTCTATATTAGTTTTCATCGTTCTTTGGAGAATTATTATATGATTTCTGAGTCAGTTAGGTTATATTTTTGTGATATAAACGAGTATTTTGAGTTACTTCATTCTGATGAACAGAAATTAGTTATAAATTGGTTTAAAGATTTTCATAGGAAATTTTCCAAATGAAGAGATGTATGGAGAATTCAAGCTTCTGAAAATCCAGAACTTCTATCTATAGTTCTTCCAATTATTAGAAAATATTATAATTTGTTTCCAGAACTTCTGAAAGAAAAAAAAATTTCAAATATCGGTTCTGATATCTACATTCACCAAGGTATTTCACCAAGTGGAATATACCTAGAGAAAACTGAACAGCTTAGTCCTACTGATATGTGGACTCAAAGATGTGAAAAATTTATTAGTAGACTTGAATAAATTAAGGTAATATATCTGTAGATACTTGCTTCATAATATTTTGATAGGTAGACTATCTTCAAAATATAGAAATTTAAAATGGGTTTGAGGGTTTTACGGATTTTATTTTTCTAAATAATCTCGTATGTTCGTATATCTCCACCCCCTTCTCATAAGAGCATCATAGAATTTTTTTTCTTCTCATCGATCATTCAAATTGTATTTTTTCTTGTATCTTTCTATCTCTTTTTCGAGTCCAGAAGTATCGGAGGAGTTATGGAGTATTTCTTTGATTTCATCACGAAAATATGGATATTTTCCTCCAAGTATCACTCAGATCATCATTTTTGATTTCCCCTTTCCGAGGAGATCTTGTATCTGTTTTTCTATCGTTTTTTCATGGTTTTTCCAGTCTCGGATTTCCTCCTGAATTCATTCGATTTTTTTGATTACTTTTTCTGTTGGGAACTCTTTTTTTATAAGTTTAAGCTTTATTTCTCGTTCTCATTTTCCACCAGAGAGAAATGATCGAATCCACATATCTAGCATCATATCTTCAGAATATCCGATTTCCCTTAGAAAATCTGGAATATTTCCAGAATACTTTTTCTTCTCGAGATAACTTATAAGTTTCTTTTCCGATGGTGCATAGCGTGCCATATAGTTAGCAACACGAAGAGTTATATTCACAGTTCCAATGGGGATGAAAAGATAAATTAAATGAAACGGAGAATGAAGAAACAACGACTTATATCGTCAAACATATACAAATAAATAATCATTATTTATGGAATTTTTGATGTGCTTCTTTTAGTTTCGGATTGGTAACGTGTGTATATACCTGAGTAGTAGTGATCGATGCATGTCCGAGGAGTTCCTGGATGATACGTATATCAGCTCCATTGGTTAGGAGGGTAGTCGCAAAACTATGACGAAGTATATGTGCATGGAGATTTTTTAGGATTCCTGCTTTGAGACCATATTCCTTCACCATCGTTGTGATGAAAAATCGAGTGAGTCTTACTTTCGTATCAGTGAGTTCTGAAGCAGATATATTTTCCTCTGAGAAATTGTGTCTGATAAAGAGTGGAGCAAAATTATCTGTTCTTGTTTCCAGATATTCTCGAATCGCATCGCGTGCTTTTCCTGTAAGATAGACGACTCGGATTTTTCCTCATTTTCCACGAACCGCAAATTCCTGTGTTTCAAGGTTGACATCACGTATATCTAGAGCGGTTAACTCTGAGATACGCAGTCCAGTTGAGTATATACACTGACAGATAGCATAGTCACGCTTTCCACGCAGGCTTTCTCGAGTGATCTCGGAGAAAAATCTCCCTATCTCTTCGTCTGTTAAAAAAGTAACTTCTCGATCGGGTGGCTTGATCAGGTCGAGAATCGTTGGATCGAGACAGGGGATCTGTTCTTTTTTTAGGTACTTGAGCCAAGAACGAAAGGTGATTATATGAGCATTGATCGACTTTACTGAGAGAGAGTCTTTCGAGAGATCGAGCCG
>JAGOMW010000042.1:0-5096 GCA_017993345.1 Candidatus Altimarinota bacterium
GTATAGATTAGTGGGGATTCTCCAGAGTATTTCAAGATTTTCTTGTGATGAAATGTCGACGCTCTATCACTTTCCAGATATTAACTACAATAAATCGCCTATTATTTCCTGGCTTGAGTATAAGATGCTCCCTCCTCCTGCGAATTTAAGATTTCCGAAAGATCCATTGATTCTCAAGGATTATAAAAGAGATGTTTCCGGAAGTATCTATACAAATGATGGCTCTCTTCTTCAAGTGGATAAAAATAAAAATCTTCTCAGAACAGAAAATAAGGATTTTCTTCTTCTCGATGGAACGGTTGTTCCAGTATATAAGGATGGTGAAAATATGGGTCGTCCTGTAGATGATGGAAAAGTTCCAGTTCAGATAGATGACCATAGAAAACTCGCATGATTCCCACTCTATAAAGATGCAGTTCTCATGGGATGGAATGAATATAGGAATAACAAAACACCAATTTATTTCTCAAAGAAAGATCGAGGTCGACATCATTATATTATTGGTAAATCTGGTTGAGGTAAGTCAGTATTTATTGGTTATATTGCTCGTCAGGATCTGTGGAATGGAGATGGTCTTTGTGTAATTGATCCCCATGGAGATCTTGTAGACGATGTTCTTGCGTTTACTCCAAAGGAGCGTGCAAAGGATATGATCATCTTTGATCCAGCTGACTATGAGCGACCTATGGGATTAAATATGCTCGATCTGATTGCGACAGATCCAGCACTTCGTTCTATCGAAAAAGATCGTGCCGCTCTCGATGCTACTTCTATTTTTATTAAGATGTATGGAGATGAGGTATTTGGTCCACGTATTCAGCACTATTTCCGAAATTGATGTCTTACCCTCATGGATGATGATGAAGAAGGTGGAACTCTCATCGATGTACCACGACTGTTTGTAGATGAAGCATTTATGAAGTATAAAACTTCGAAAATTAAAAATGTGATGGTAAAGGCATTCTGGGAGCATGAATATGCACAGACTGGAGATAGAGAAAAACAAGAAATGATTCCATTTTTCTCTGCTAAATTCGGACCATTCATCACCAATACGACGATGCGAAATATCATCGGTCAAACAAAATCCGCCTTTAATCTTCGTCGAGTGATGGATGATCAAAAGGTCTTGATGGTCAATCTCTCGAAAGGTCGAATCGGCGATCTGAATGCCCAACTACTCGGTCTTATTATGGTTTCGAAAATCAATATGGCTGCCATGAGTCGTGCCGATATGCCAGAAGATCAGCGAAAAGATTTTTTCCTCTATGTGGATGAGTTTCAGAACTTTGCGACTGATACATTCTGAGAAATTCTTTCAGAAGCTCGTAAATACCGTCTCGCACTCATAATGGCCCACCAATTTATCGCACAAATTGGAGGATCTGGTGCAAAAAAATGAGATAAACCGTCTATTAAAGATGCCGTTTTTGGAAATGCAGGAACAATTATGTCATTTAAGGTGGGTGCAGAAGATGCAGAATATCTTGAAAAAGAATATGCTCCGATGCTTTCCCAACAAGACATTATTGGTATCGCCAACTTTACCACTTATTGTAAACTGAATATTGATAATGCGACAACTCGACCATTTGACCTAAAGACCATTTGGGATAATACCTATCAGAATCGAGAGGTTACTAAGATTATCAAAGAATACTCTCGTAAAATGTATGGACGAAAAAAGGAATACGTTGATATGGAGATAGAAGCTCGAATGGGGATCGTCCGTGAAGAAGAAAACCATACGAACACGTAAGTCTCAGACGGAATAAAAAATAACTTTTACTCTATGTATATTGCCATTCCATTCATTATCTGAATATTATTCATCATTGATGCTGTTCTTCTTTTTGCTTTTTCAGGACTTTGAATGACTGAACTTGTTCAAGATGCTCCGATGATTTCAGTGATATTTATTCTCATACAACTTCCTATTATTTATTTTGTTCTTTATAAGTCCTATATTCAGCCACTTGAGCAACTGAATCAGAGTATTGCTAAGTTTATGACTGGAGTAGATGAGGATGTAAATCTCAATCCTGATAGTTGGAATAAGGGAATGAATTATGTGATTTCATTCTTTGTGAAGAGTTTACAGATTTTGAAGGTTTTTAAACAAGAACTCAGAGATGGTCGAAAGCTTCGATCAGAAGTAGAAATCGCTTCTGAAATGCAAAAACACGTACTTTCAAAAACAAATCTCGTTATTCCCTCACTTGAAATTGCTCTTGCAACTGCCCCAGCTTCGGAGGTAGGCGGAGATAGTTTGGATATTATTGCTTGAAAAAATGATAATTATTATATATACATTGGTGATGTAACGGGTCATGGAGTTCCAAGTGGTTTTGTGATGATGACGGTGAATGCTCTTGTTTCTGCATTTGTAAGTAGTGAACAATCAAGTGCTACCGTCCTTTCTGAAACCAATCGAATTCTCAAACCACGTATTAAGCAAAATATGATGATGACATGCGTCATGCTTCGTTGGGATGATATTGCTAAGACTCTTTACTATACTGGGGCTGGGCATGAATACCTTCTTGTTTATAAGGCAGCAACGAATAAAGTATTTAAAATCAAATCAGGAGGGGTAGCTCTCTGAATGGTACGAGATGCTTCAAAAACATTGAAGGAACAACAGATACTTTTTGAGAAGAATGATGTTATTATTCTCTATACCGATGGTATCACTGAGGCACGCTATCGAAGTGAACAAAATTGACTTCTTTTCGGAATTGATAGAATAGTTGAATCAATCATGAAGCCACCAGTAAAGACAGCAGAAAATATTTTCAGACAGATTACGATCGATCTCTCTGCTTTTATGGGCTATAAACACAAACAGTATGATGATGTCACTCTTTTTGTAGCTCGATATGTTGGTTCTGGATGAGAAACTCTTACAGATCTTCCAGAGAAAATAGATTATTCACATCTCACAGAATGGAATTGGTGAATTCATCGAAATGACGAAAAGATATCTTAATTTTCAGTTTTTAATATTTATGTCCTATGTCTGTTCCTAGTCTCACAGAACTCGTTGCACAAAACTATACCGGGGATGTTGAGTGATTGGAAACACTTATCCCCGTTTCTCGTGAACTCGAAGTGATTCAGTGAGATTCTTCGACATCCTCGACATCTTCGCCAACAGTTACAGAAGCTTCTAAAAAAGATGATACAGCCTTATTAGATCCAGATAAGAAACTCACAAAACAGGAAGCTGAAGAGATGAAACAATCTGAAAAAGAATACAAAGAAGCCCTTGCATTTGTGAAGGATATGATTGCTCCATCGATGATGCGTATCGATGCTACGAAGCTCCAAATCGGGGATACTTATGTTCGAACTATTTTTACTTATGCTTATCCTGATGTTCTTGAAGGAAACTGGCTTTCTCCACTGATAAATTGGGATGTGAAATTCGATATGTCGATGTTTATTTATCCGATCGATTCTGGTCGAGTGATGCGATTTCTTAAAAAACGACTTACTCAACTTCATTCTCAGTATTCGATTAACCGTGAAAAGTGACTTATTTCGGATCCTCATCTCGATGCGCAGATTCAGGATGTTGAGGAACTTCAGGCATCTCTTACTCGTGGTCAGGAGAAATATTTTCATTTTTCCTTGTATATAACAACGTATGCTGAAAGTGAAGAAGAAATGAAGCGACTCACGAATACCCTTGATGTGATGCTTGCAGGAAGAAATGTTCTTACAAAACAAACCTTTCTTCGTTCTGAACAAGGTTTTATAGCCACGGGTCCATTTGCACGAGACGAAGTAAATGTTTTTCGTAATATTTCTACGAAGGGACTTTCTACAACTTTTCCTTTCACCTCCAGTTCTCTTTCCCAGGATGATGGAATTTTCTATGGAATCAATACACATAATAATTCTCTCATCATCTTTGATCGATTTCGTACTGAAAATGCAAATATGTGTGTTTTTGCTAAATCAGGTTGAGGAAAATCGTTTGCTATCAAGCTGGAAATACTTCGTTCCCTTATGATGGGAACGGATGTAATCGTTCTCGATCCAGAAAATGAATATCGTGCCCTTGTAGAGACAGTAGGTGGAACGTATCTGAATATCAACCTGAACTCTGATGAGCGGATTAATCCATTCGATCTCCCACGTTCCCTTAAAGATACTGATAGCCATCCCGGTGATCTTCTTCGTGGCGCAATCGTGAATATGCTCGGACTCCTCCATCTGATGCTCTGAGTCATCACTCCTGGTGAGGATGCTATTCTGGAAAAAGCACTTATTACGACTTATTCCTTGAAAGGAATAACCATGGAAGATGATAATGCAGAAGGAAAAGAAATCCCACTTATGCGTGACCTTGTATCGGTTCTCGAGACAATGGATGGATGAAAGTGACTCTGTGAACGTCTCGATAAGTATGTAAATGGAGTTTTTGCTGGAGTTTTTTCTCGCCCAACGAATGTCGATCTGAAAGAAGGATTGGTGGTTTTCTCGGTTCGAGATCTTGATGATATCCTTCGTCCGATTGCTATGTATATCCTCCTGAACTATGTGTGGAATATCGCTCGTTCGAGTGAAAAAAAACGTATGCTTGTTGTCGATGAAGCTTGGAATATTATGCAGTATGAGGACTCAGCCAAGTTTCTTTTTGGTCTTGTAAAGCGAGCTCGTAAGTACGGTCTTGGTATCACGACGATCACTCAGGATGTCGAAGACTTCATGACAAATCAATATGGAAAGGCGATCGTGACGAACTCGTCAATCCAACTTCTTCTGAAACAATCTCCTGCGTCGATCGACATTCTGCAGGATGTATTTAAACTCACTGAACAAGAGAAGTATATTCTCCTGAATGCCTGAGTTGGAACATGACTTTTCTTTGCTGGATGAGAGCATGTATGAATCCAGGTTCTTGCATCATACTTTGAAGAAAAGATTATTACTACAAAACCGAAAGTATAAACTATGAAAGAAGATGTAGTACAATTTGAGGATTATTTCTGAAGTATTCTTGATGAATGAGATAAATTTTTTCAGAAAATTTCAGATCTTTCCTTAGAATATAGTGGAGAATATGTTGTTGCAATAGAGAATACCTT
>JAGOMW010000042.1:5196-6886 GCA_017993345.1 Candidatus Altimarinota bacterium
TTTATTTCTGATTGGATCCAATTAACTCAAAAAGAGATTTGATTATTAGGAAAAGATGCTCTTGGAATACATCAGTTTCATCCTGAAATTTCTAAAACTCTCTTTATTTCACTAGAAGAGCAAAAAAAGTATTTTCAAAATGTTCAAGATCATATATTTTCGAGAAATATATCTATCTATAAGTAATTTCCCTTTGCTTTTCTTCCATTTTTCCTTAGAATACGCCAAAATTATTTCTAAATATCTTTTTATGATTACTGCTCTGAAAGCTCGTCCAGGTACTGTTGTTCGTATAAATGGTGAACTTCTTCTCGTTGTTCGTCACGAGATGAAACGTGGAGGTCGTGGCGCTACGAATGTAGCTGTTCGATTGAAAAACTTGATGCAAGGAAATTCTTCTGATCGTGTTCTTGATTCAGAAGAGAAGCTTGAGGATGTGATTCTTGATCGTGCAAAAGCCGAGTTTCTCTATGAATCAGCTGGAACTTTTGCCTTTATGAATCAGGATACTTATGAAACAGTAGAGCTTTCTGACGATGATATCGGAGATGCAAAATGGTATCTCAAAGAAGGTACTGTTGTAGATCTTCAGTCTTTCGAAGGGAAATTTATCGGTATTATCCTTCCTATTCGTGTAACTCTTCAAGTAGTTGAGGCTGAACCATCAGTAGCCGGAAATACGGCTGATGGAAAAGTTGATAAGCTGGTGAAACTCGAAACGGGTCTTGAAATTCGTGTTCCTGGATTTGTAAATCAAGATGAACTCATCGTGATAAACACAGAAACTGGAGAATACCATGAAAGAGCAAAATAATATATTTTCTACACAAACATAAAAATCCCTAAAGATACTTTAGGGATTTTTTCATGAACAAAAAATTTGCAATTTCTAGAAACCTCACTATAATCCGCCAGCAGTTTCGAAAGAGCTCTGCACCCATAGCTCAATTGGAAGAGTAGTGGTCTTCGAAGCCATTGGTTGTAGGTTCGAACCCTACTGGGTGCACCACATTATTTGCCCGGGTGATGGAATGGTAGACATGTACGCTTGAGGTGCGTATGCCGAAAGGTGTGGGGGTTCAAGTCCCCCCTCGGGCACCATCTAAAAATAAATTTTCTTGTCCGGAAGGATGAGATTTTTTTAAATTCTTTTTAATACCATATGAGATACTGGCTTATGAAATCAGAACCGAACGAATATTCCATATCAGATCTCAAAAAAGACTGAATTTCGAGTTGGTTCGGAGTGAGAAATTATCAAGCAAGAAACTTTATGCGAGATAATATGAAAAAAGGGGACCATGCCTTTTTTTATCACTCGAATACTAAAATTCCAGGGATTGTTGGTCTTATGACAATCTCTTCCGAATCGATAATAGATAAAACACAATTTGATAAAGAAAGCGAATATTTTGATCCAAAATCTCAAGAAATCTCTCCAAAATGGTACTGTAGGGAAGTTGAGTTCCTTGAGAAATTTGATACAATTCTTCCTCTTTTAACTCTAAAAAATATACCAGAGCTTTCTCAGATGAAAATTCTCCAGAAAGGAAATAGGCTTTCTATAACACCACTTACCTCAGATGAATACATAACTATACTATCATTTTGCAGGAAAGAAAAATAAATCCCTCAAATTGAGGGATTTATGCTTTTTCCATCAATACTTCCACAAGTACCTCTTGTGTGT
>JAGOMW010000043.1 GCA_017993345.1 Candidatus Altimarinota bacterium
ACCATAGGGATTGAGCCAACGCAAACCGATAGTCGTAAGCCCAAGTGATATATAGGAATCGATTATATTGCGATAATTTGCAAGACCTGGTTTTGTCCAGGTTGCAAGAGCTCACATCTTATAATTCATCACTCATCTTTTTTCCATCTCTTCAGTCCACCTTGTCATCCAGTGTTTCACTTTCTCATAACTATCTCCACCATTCCAAACTCGTTGCCAATTATGAGTTTCTTTATCTCCATCCAGAGAAGTGCAGACATCCACTCCATTTTCGAGGAGCCACTGCATTTTCTCTTCATCCATGAGAGAGAGATTGGAAACAAGAGAGAAAGTAAGATCCTTAGCCAGAAAATTTGCTTTCTCCCTCGCATATCCCACAATAAACTGTACTACCTCCCAATTCACCAGTGATTCACCCCCCTGAAACTCGATCGTGAGACCCGGGGATGAAGTATAGAAAATAGTATCGACCACTTTTCTTGCTGTTTCGATGCTCATATCCATATTTTTTGCGGTCATCGGAGCAACCGCTGCATGACAATAACGACACTTATGATTGCATCTAAGAGTCGTCACGATCATATGAAGACTCGGACCATAGGCAAGAAAGCTGTTTTTTCGATTATATGCTAGTATCGCTCGATCGAGATAGGTTACATCCTTTATAAATAATTTCGTGTTTAGCTCGTCATATTTTTCTCAGGTTACTATTTTCCCACTTATAAAATCATGGAACTCCGACTCAGAAAGATATGAATAATAACCAAACTCATTCGTAATAAGATACTTACTGTTTGGTTGTTTTTTGAAATAAAAAGGGGCAATCTGAGATGAAAGTGATTCGATATCAGTAAGAGTTAGGCTCATAAATTTTTTTCAATTAAGAGAGAAAGGGTATAATTCATAAATTCATCGAATATTCTCTCTGGATTTTCCTCGTTAATCTCAATAGCTCAAGAGAATATCTCTATCGAAAAATCTGAAAAAATACTCCGTGCCTCTAAAAGGACTTCTTCTGGATAAAGAGTATTATTTACGTTGAAAGTTTTTTTTGACATCTTTGAGTTTATTAGGATCGATGGTAGGAGTTTTTGGTTTGTTCATCAAAGCAGTTTCAGCCTCTATTTCAGCAAGGATTCTATTGATTTCTTCCTCATCGATCTTGAGTTCTGGATCATTTTCGATCTCGCGAAGAATCTCATCGATATCTTTATCAAAATCAATTTGATTACTAGGAGTTGTTTGTATCGATGTGAAATTTGGAAGATCCGCATAAGAACCAAGAGCACGACGAACTATCGTTTCTCGAACCTCTTTGTTCTCTTTTTCTATCTGGAAACGAAGGAAGGTTGCAAGGAGTTCATCACTATACTCAAGAGCAAACTTTTCAGTACTCCAACCTTCGGAATCTTTTGGTTGTATCTGAACGATCATAGCATCATCCTTTTTCTGAAAAAAGAAATAAGCACGATCGAGAAAAGTATAAGCAGACTTAAGAATAGTTATATCCGAGAAAATAGTACGATCTACCGAAAGCTCCAAGCGATTATTTTCAGTATTTTGAGAGAGAAATGCAATCATAATTGTAAGAAATATAATCGATCATACACATTTTCTAAAAAAAAGAAACACGAAACAATATAAAAGTATAGACATTTTTTGATTTTTTATCAATATGTATATATTGTTGTTTTCTTTCTCTTTTTTATGCACCTGTTGATCGATATCCGCTCATCTCATCCTTCAGATTTTTCTGCATATTATTATGCGAAAATATGGGTGAACTTCTGGATATCACTTCATCCTCATGATACCATCAGTTGGCTACTGTACGAAGATCAGGATATTTCAGAGGTCAATAGTTTCCCTATTGCAAGGGATAATCCATGGTTTTCCAAAAAGAAGCTCGCATCCCATTCATATGGACCTGATAGGATTATCTCGTTTTCTCAGGAAAAAATGATTGACCCATCGGTAAAAACTATTCTTCACATTCCTGATATTACTGAATTTCTCTATCCTCGATCGATACAAAATTGGTTCACTCGAAAAAAACGTGAAAAAGAGTATAAAGATATACTGTCAAAATCACATAAAATCATCGTTCCTCACTTTGATATTGGACGGGAACTTGCTGAAGTATTTCAAGTTTCAGAAGAAAAAATATATGTGATCCCATACCTAACAGATACTCAGCAGAGAAAAAATGATCACTCGATAAGAAGCCTCTATTCTCTCACTGGAGAATATTTCTTTACTGAAGGAACTCCCGGGGAAGAATGGAATCCTCTTGGAATTCTCACACAATATTCGCAATATATTCACGAGTTTCATGGTGAAAAAAAACTCGTTATTTCTGGAAATCTTTGAGAAAACCTCTGACACATTGCGAGTTATATACGTTCCTTCGATCTGATCGATATGGTAAAAATAGTGGGTCTCCTCCCTCTAAAAGAAAAAGAAATTATTCTCAGCCATGCATCTGCATGGATTTCTATAGGAAGCTACTATGGATGAGGAACGACGATTATCGAGGCAGAAATCTTTGATATTCCACTTATTCTTTCAGATATACCAGTACTGAGGGAATATAGAAGTATACGGATACACCCGAATCATTTAGAAGAACTTCCAAACATACTTCAAAATATTCACAAAAATATCCTCAACAAAAATACAAAGGATAATACTGCTATTATGGGGGTATACACGACACTGATTGCACAGTAAAACTTGCAAATCCCCTTTTGATTCTTAGAATAGAAGAAACAATTTTTCTCTCATAACTCCCCTCTATGTCAAAAATATTTGGTATCGGTATCGATGTAAAAAAAACTCAAAAACACGAATGAGAACATGAAAATCACGTAGAGCATCATGATAGTGGCCATGAAAATCATGATGCTCATGTGGAAATACGTGATCATCATGATACGGAAGTAGATGTATGACAGATTGCAGTAGATGTTCTTGATCTCACAGAAGAGATCATCATTATAGCACCAGTAGCAGGAGTCGATCCGAGTGAGATAGATATAGCCCTTTCTCGAAATATCCTCACTATTTCTGGAGAAAGAAAACATAGTCATCTCTATATGGATGCGAAAAGAATGCTTGTAGAAGAGTGTTACTATGGGCCATTTTCACGATCAATTATCTTACCTGAAAATCTCGCATTCAATAAAATAAAAGCTACAGTTGATATAGCAACAATTATTGTTCATATACCAAAAATTTCTTTTTTCTCTAAAAGTATAAAAATAGAAAAAGAAACTCCATAATAATAGTTTTACCATCCTCATTCATTTTCCACCACCCACCCCTTTATGTTTTTTTTCAAAAAATCCTCCCCATCTGATGAAAATGTCGCCAAGAAAAGTGTAAAAAAAGTCGATGCTCTTGTAACATGAGTTATCCTTGGTTGAGTTATCGCATCTCTTTATGGTGTGAAAAAAATCAGAGAAAATAATGAACAGAAGTGAGAGATAGTTCCAGAAGAAAAGCGTAAAAAAAGTATCCTCAAACGTATCATTTTTGGAAATAAATAATCTATGATTCGAACCAGTTTTTTCATCTTTTTTTTATTTTTTCTCTCATCGAGAGTTTTTGCTGAAATCAGTAATGAAACAGTTATCTGAAATATACAAGCATGTATCGATGCACGAAATGGTCATAAAGTTGCTTCTATTACTGAATTTTATTGTCCAGAAGGAGAATATAGTGCTTATGATAAAAGTAGGTATACCGATGAGAGAATTGCCTATGAGGTGGCTGTAAGTCTCCTCTTTCAGGATATCGATAAAGATACGGAAAAATCTCTAAAAACCTTCCAGGAAAGTCGTGAGACCGATACTGCTACCTGGGTAACTTCGAAAAGTACATTTCTCTATGGGGCTGATGTGGCAGGTGATGGATGAGTGAGAAATAAATACCTTACTGTCTGTTCAGAAAAGCCTGGGGAATCAGGAATTTATAGTGGAAGGGTTAGAAGGATTGTCCATGATTGGCTAAATGGTCAGTCATCAAACCTTGAAAGTTTTCCAGATACATACTGTGCAGAAATAGCGAAAAAAAAGACACAGGCGTGGAACAATATGGTAGAAATAATTGCCCATCAATCAACCAGTAAGTGATTTCAAAACTCTCAGGATCGATATATGGAAAAAGTAAAAAATGTCTACGACGGACTTCTTGATAAATGGAATGAATACAAACGAATTTTTACCCAAGCAGTAACAAAACTGAGTGCTTACATCAAAACCGCAGTAAAATAAAAACTTCTCTCAGAGAAGTTTTTATTTTTCATTCATATGTCAGAGAAGATACCACCACTTTTCAGGGTTCGTCATTCACTTTGTAGGAGATTCTGCTGCTTTTTTTACTTGAAAAATCATTGCATTTACATCTATATTTTCATTCCCAGTAACATCAGCTTCTTCGACAATATTAATTATTTCTTCACCGGGGAGTTTTTTATTCTGAGTAGCCTTTAGTACAAAGTTTTGATATGCTTTTGTACGAATATAGAGATTATTGGATTCTTTTTCCAGATTTCTTGCAAGGATATCAGCATTTGACTTCTCAAGTGAATTAATGTAATTATTAATTTGAAAATCTTGATATTTATAAAATCCTACCAAATAAAACTCATAAAGAATGACTACAATAAGGAGAATAAGGATGTAGATAAAATTGGTACGCATCTTGCTTTTTAGTTTCGTTTTCCTACAATATTCAAAATCTTCATTTCTCCAAATTCTCTCTTATGAATTTCCGTATTTTCTTTCTCTCACTTTGTATATTTCTTGTTGGAATTGGGGTTATGTTTTGAATTTCAAGTTATGACTATTATAAAGCAATCCATACGGATGATCCGATACAACCAACTTTTGTAGTCAATACAGGGAATGCAACCATCATACGATGAGAAACAGCTTTTGATCTTACTGAAAAGGAAGAATTACCCCTTGAAACAGGTGACGCGATAGAAACAAGGACAAAGAGTCAGGGAATGATCACTTGGCCAGATCATAGCGTAACTCGACTTGGTGAGAATACTCGAGTAGTTGTGTCCCAGATGGAGGTGAGTCAGAATTATGATTCCATTAAAATATCTATGGATCTAAAACGATGAAAGACTTGGAATAATGTCGTACGAACGATGCTCGGTGATTCATACTTTGAAACAAAACTGCCAAAAAATAATATCGTCGCTGCTGTTCGAGGTACGGTCTATGAGATCAACCTTGATGGTGGGTATATTCATGCAGTTACTCATAGTATGCGGCTTTCAGATATTTCTGGAAAATCCCTTTCTCTCCTCCCATGAGAACTCGTGAGTAGTGAAAATATATGGATCAGGAAAGGAAAAGAGCTCCTCGATACTACCTGGGAGCGTATCAATACTCGGATCGATACACTTTACCTCGAGAGTCGCTCTCAACTTATCACCAAGCAAAAAAACCTCCTTTCTGGAAAAGAAAATTCACAGAATATATGGGATCAATTCGTGCGAAAAATACTCTCACTCTTCCCAAGTTTCGATGCTCTCAATATCAGTCATCTTATAGAAACTGGAAATATAAATGAGCTTCTGAAATCGAATACGGAAACCCTGGTAACATATTATCAGAAATATCAGTGAATCGACTTTGCAAAAGAGCGTGACCATATTCGGGATGCATTATCGCAAAAAATCGCAAATTGAACAGATCAACAAAAAGTCATCAGTTCCCTCAAAAATAGCGCATTCTGGGATATGATGGAAAATAAAAATATATCTCTTCCTGGGGCTGAGAAAATTCTCAAAGATCAAATAAATCAAGCAGGTTCTAGTATAGAAAATATAAGAAATATACTCAATCAGAAAAATCTCAACGAGGATGTAAAAATACAATTAAAAAAATGGCTTTCTTTTTAGGAAAGCCATTTTTTAATAAAAGTTACTGAAATACTCGTGCAGATGCCGGGAGGATAAGATTAACAAAAACCAGTGCTGCAATACCAATAATCGTACTCACTCAAAAGCCAATTCCCACTCGTTTTCCATACTCTTTCTCTCCAAATCTATAGGCAATAGAAGCCTTTACCACATTATTTGACATAACAGCTATAAGAATAGTTGTTGCTGCTATCACGAGAGTAAAATCACCTGATTTTGCTCCAGTAGAGTACGCCATATTGATAGCATCTACATCGGCAAGACCAGAAATAAGTGCGAGTCCATAGTTGGAAATTTGTGGAGGAATTTCATTTTCATATACCTTTCAGAGAATCGATAAAAACTTAATTATCACAATCAATCAGGCAAATTGAATTGCAGGAATCAGTTGAAATGGACTTTCATACTCTTTCTGTTCTTCCTCATTTTTCAGTGCAACCTTCCCTTCTTCTTTATGTGCAATGTAAAATGAATAAAAAGCCATTCCTGAAAGTCCGAGAAACATCACGCTTGCTGGAAAAATAATCGTCTGTAAGATTGGCGGGTAGATAAGAAATGCTACTAAAATTACCCGGATAAACATGATACACGATGCAAAGAGAGTGGCAGTCACATAGGAATTACGATATTCTGGATGCTCTGTGCTTTTTCGAGTCATCGCGACCGTTGTAGCAGTCGAGGAAATAATTCCTCAAATCCCCCCTGAAACAATAATACCCCCCTTTGTTCCAATCATTCTCGAAAGTATATATCCAGCATACTCCACTCCAGCCATGATTACGACGAAAAACCAGGTTCCATAGGGATTAAAGAACTTTGCTGTTAAG
>JAGOMW010000002.1 GCA_017993345.1 Candidatus Altimarinota bacterium
GCTGTCCTGTAACACGGGTATCTTCACAAGCAATATAGTCAGCCTCTTTCAATATTCTCATAGCTCTCAGAGTTATATCTTCGAGATTTCCGATGGGCGTAGAAACGATAGAGAGCATAGTGATTTTTTAGGATATTTTGATTATAGAAGAGAAAAGAAAAAAGCAACCGAGAAGGTTAGCTTTTTTGGGTATCGTATTGTTTATGGAGTTTTTTATATTTTTTCTTCAGAAGATCAACTACTTTCCATGCAGCAAGAGGATGATCAGCTATTCGTTTATCTAGGAGAATATATTCTTCTATTTTCCCGTCTGTTTCGATCTCATAGATACAGGCAAGAGGAGATTCTTTACTGCCTCATTCATAAAAAATATATCCATGAAGGAGATCGTTTTGAAAATTTTTAACCGCCATATGGTGCCTGAGTTGTGGAGAATTTCTAAGTCCTTCAGTATTATCTCAAGTAAGTATAGAAATGGATACATCTTGATTCTTTTTTCTTCCTTTATTCGAATGAATCAATTCTGCCATCCTAACGAGTTCATTAGGGTCAACATAAACGAACTTTTCTTCCTCAAGATGTCATAAGATAAGGTCGCAAATTCTTGAGACCTCTTTTTGTAATTCTTCTGTATTTTTTCCTGGAAGCTTATCGATCGATATATCCTTCACACGAAGTTCGAGTGCTTCAGAATTCTGAGAATTTCCATGTTGTATGATTTCGTCTACCATAAAATAAAAAAAATAGGATAATTTTCATTATCCTATCATATTTTTCCCATATAGACAACTATATTCCCAGTTTATCACGAATTATGTTTACTTCATGAATAACCTGTTGATCTTTCTTCATTACCTGTTCGAGTTTTTTACAGGAGTACATGACGGCTGTATGATTTCGTCCAGAAAAAATATTCCCAATACGTTCATATGTATAGTGAAGGCGATTTTTTAGAAGATACATAGCCACTTGTCTTGGAATCATATTTTCCTTTTTTCGATCCTCCGAAAGAAGCATACGAATCTCGATTCCAAAATGCCCAGAAACTGCCTGTATAAGATCCTCATAACTACATTGCCCCATACGTATGGATCTTCCTTCTGTAAGACTAGTAGAAATAGACCTCACTGCCAATTTCGAGAGACGATATGCTACGTTTTCGAGGGTTGGTGGAGTATTTTTGAGGTCGTATTCTGCGATAATCTGATTCAAGATTCATTCGATTTCACGAACATTCGTCGTTACATTTTCTGCAATAAATTCAGCAACTTCTGCAGGAAGAAGAAACTCTCGAGCGCGAGATTTCTCTTGAACGATAGCAAGACGTGTCTCATAGTCAGGCTCACCGAGATCCACTGTAATTCCCCACTCAAATCGACTTTGGAGTCGAGGCTCGAGTTCCGTAAGCTCTTTTGGCGGACGATCTCCAGAAAGGATGATCTGCTTCCCTGCTTCGTAGAGAATATTGAAGATATTATAGAGTTCTTCTTGCGTCTGTTTTTTTCAAGCTAAGAACTGAACATCATCAATGACAAGCACATCGATGGCTCGATATTTTTCTCGAAGTTTATCTACTGACCGGCTTTTTATACTGGCAACATAGTCAGTGAGAAATCTATCAGCCGTCGTATAGACAACCTTTAGGTGTTTATGTTTTGATCGGATCGCATTGGCTGTTCCCTGAAGAAGGTGTGTCTTTCCAAGTCCAACATTTCCATAGAGATAAAGCGGATTGTAGGATGCTCCAGGTTTTCTTGCAACCGCCTCAGACGCAGCATGGGCGAGTTGTGTAGTGGGTCCAACGATGAAGTTATCAAGACGATATCGATCATTGATGAGACGAGAATTGATCCCATCAACGATTTCAACTCCTTCTATATGTTGTTTCTTGGTTACCTTTTCTTGATCTTTCAGAGAAACTCGACAGTCTATCACCTGAGTTTCGTCTTTTGACTCTATAGCATCATCGACGACAATATCTACTGAAATGATAGAAGGATGAATGGTGATAATAGCACCTTTAATCTCTTCATAAAATTTACTCGCAAGATTATCTCTATGAAATGAAGATACAACTCAGAGAGTGACTTGATCTTCTGTTACAGAAATGAGAGAGAACTTTTTAAAATATGTCAGGAAGTCTTGCCTGCGAATTTGAAGCGAAAGGGTCGTGATAGCTTCTTTCAGATGTGAAAACTCAAAAACTTGGGACATGAAAAGTAATCTGTAAAGGGAAAGTTGACTTTTTTTGGATTTTCTATTTTTCTAAGTTTGGTGTTGAACGTAGGCATCTTTTTATTCTTTTTTTATATGAAGTCAAAAGAAAAAAAAAAGGTTGACAGAGCTTGTTGTATACGATATGTAGTCGATCTCCTAAGTAAGTCGCTTCACACGAACTTCACAAAAATAGCAAGAGATTTTTAGAAAATTTTAGAAAATTTTCCTATATGAATTCATATTCATATAGGGGGAAAAAATTGACAGAAAAAATATATATGATACCATTAAGAAACATATTTTAACATTATTTTTATGACAAATAACACTCTTATTTTAAGTATTTTACTTGGACTCTCACTCTCACTAAGTGCATGTACTGAGAATACTCCTGAGAAAACTGAAACGAAAATACCCCTCTCTCCAACCTCTTGTGTCGCACCACAGGTAATGAAAGATGGAAAATGTGAAACCCCAAATATCACTACCTCTCCAGTACAAGTCAAAATTGAGGCTGTAACTGGTGTCACTATTCAACCAGATTATAAGATCATCACAACAAACGGTGATGAAATAGCTATTTCGGATATTAATAATGAAAAAATTACAACGCCACAGGCCAATAAGAGGCAGTTGGTTGTTTTGGTAAGCGATTTGGATGAGCCTCAACTTGCTGCCATACAGTATGACTCTGACAGCATCGTTACTATTAATGAAGATACCACAGCTGAGTATTTTCTGATTAGTAGTTCAAGTTTTATGGGCTACTCGCCAACCAATGATCAGCTTAAAGAATTACTTACCCAAATGAAAAAAGATCCTTTGTATGCAGATATGAAGCATGGATTGGCATACTCAAGACCAACAAGTAAAGCCTGTCCAATACGACCATCTTGTAACTCTTATGCTGCGGATAGAGCCTCAGAGTTATTAGAGAAATACATGCCGAAAATTAAAAAATAATAAATACTCGAAAATTAAAAAAATCCCCCATTCTCAGAATGAGGGATTTTTAGGATGAAATTATTTGATTTCTTTCAGACGAGCAGCCTTACCAGTGAGATCACGGATATACTTGATCGACTTGCGACGAACCTTGAACTGACGAAGAACCACGATCTTCGCGATAAATGGAGAGTGAATCGGAAAAATCTTCTCGATACCTATACCATCAAGAGTCGCACGAACGGTAATCATCTTCGAAAGTGGAGTGTCTCCTTTATGAGAGATAACGAGACCACGGAAGATCTGAATACGCTCTTTATCACCGTCTTTGATTTTTTGGTGAACTTCAACTTCTTGACCAGTTTTGATAACTGGAAGATCTGTCTTGAGAGATGTACCATCTTGTCCAGCTTGGATAGCGGCGATAAGTGTAGAATCCATAATTTTATATTTAAGTTGGCGGGATTATATGATAGATGTCAGAAAAAGCAAATTTTTTTTCGAAATAAAAGTGGAATCGAAAAAAGGGTTGCTTCCTATTGCAAAAATGAAGTTTGTCTATACTATAATCATCAAAAAAATTTCTTTCGGTAAAAACCTAATTTCTATGGAATTTCTCTTCACCAATCAGCTCGCATTTATTGAATCCATTCTCCTTATTTTATGCATTCTTACTATTATAGGAATATATTTTTTTGATGGATATAAGATACTTATGCGGATCATCTGAGTACTCACACCTCGAAAAGCATATATCCAGGAAGCTCGTGAAGATGAAAAGGAGATAAAGGAGGAGGCAAGTCTTCTTCATCCAGAAACAGCGGAAATCATCGAAGAGTATCTTTCGGAAAAAAATGAATGAGAGAATATAACAACTCTTGAAACACTTAGAACCGACGTTTCCAATACAGAAAAAGAAACTATAGAGGAGCAAAATAAAGAAGTTCTTGATGCTATTGATCCGGAATCTCCCTATAAAGAACTTCTCACGGAACACACCGCGCAGATGCTTCCAGAAAAAAAAGAAGAAATCCTTCTCGAAATGCATCCAGTAGAAGAACTTTTTGAGCCAGTCGAAGAAAAATCACTTCTAAAAAGTGCAGATGAAGAAAAACTTCTTCCATCATCAAAAGAAACACTTTTACTGGATGAAGTTCCAGAGGAAAAACTTATCGAGGCACCGAGTGATGAAAAAATCCTTGAAGCCCCTGAAGTCGAACATCTTATAACTCAAACTAAAAATCCTGAACTTATTAGCGAAAAGAGTATATGAGAGTTAAAAAATGATTTAGATGTATCAGAGAAAAATATACTCCCAGAGGAGGAGAATAGAACGGAGCTAGCTCAAGAAGAAGAAAAGTTTGATATAGAGAAAGTTCAGCAAAGGCTCCAAGAAGAAGTGAATGCTCAGAAAAAATACATACCACCAACTCCAGTATTCGAAGAAAAAACGAAACTCCCACAGATTTCTCCAGAAAAACGTGAAAAACTCACAGAAATCGTAAATACTGTGAAAACACTTCTTGCTCGTAGCCACATCATAGAAGCCCGTGGGATGATCGTGAACGGTCTTGCTCTCCAAAAAGAACATAGAGAACTCAATATCCTCCTCGCATGAATCTATGAAAGAGAGCGAGATTATGTGAAAAGTGAATATATCTATAAGGATCTTGCTCGTATTTATATAGATGATGTAGAGATACTCATACACCTTGCTGATGCTCTCGCTATGCAGAGAAAATATGACGTCAGCTACGAGATATATAAGAAGGTATTATCACTCGGTGGAGAAACTGAGGAAATCCTCTATACACTGTCTCATCTTTCTGCTGAACTCTCACTTCCAGAAGAAACTTATGAATATGCTAAGTCCTATATCCGACAATATCCAAAAAATCCCGAAGTTCTCTGGCTCTTTGCTCAGTCACAGATTGCACTCGAAAGACGAAAAGAAGCCATAGAAACGCTCATTAAGCTCAAAAATCTCACACCCTATAATCAGGAAATTCTCGATCTGATTCAAAAACTTGTTACCGAAGAGGAACTTGCAGGAAACTTTTGAGGATAAATTTTTATACTATATAATTTCTTTTTCTTGTCTCTTACTACTCCACCGCACAGTATAGAAGCTGAAAGATCTGTACTTGGTGCCATACTGATCGATAAAGATGGGATGCTTCAGGTTGCTGGGATGCTTATACCGGATGATTTTTATGATCCAGGGCATGGGATCATATTCTCAGCGATGCTCGATCTGTATAGTCGAAATCGTCCTATCGACTCGATCACGGTTCGAGAAATTATCGACGATCAGAAAAAACTCGAAAATATTTGAGGAGATGCATTTATTGCTGACTTGATGACAAGCGTCTTTACAAGTGCAAATATCTTCCAATACGCACAGATCGTAAAAAATAAATCTGTACTCAGAAGACTCATCAAATCTGGAACAGAGATTGCTCAGGCAGGTTTCGATGAGATTTCAGAAATCAATACTCTCCTGGAAAAGGCGGAAAAAGCACTTTTTTCCGTGACTCAGACATTTATCCAAAATAAACTCGTTCATATTAAAGATATTCTGAACGCTCGTTATGAAGAATTTGCTGCGATCCATGAAGATCCTTCTCGAGTACAGGCAAACAGTGTAACGACTGGATTTTCGAGTTTCGATCATAAGCTCGGAGGATTTAAACGTGGGGATCTTATTATAGTGGCTGCTCGTCCAAGTATGGGAAAGACCGCTATTGCGATGAATTTTGCACAAAATGTCGGAATCCGTGGAAATAATGTGGCTGTCTTTTCTCTCGAAATGTCGAAAGAACAACTCACCGATCGTATGATCTCAGCCAGTATGGCGGTCGATAGCTGGAAACTCCAAAAAGGAAAACTATCTGAAGATGAATTCGCTCGTATGGGAGATGCACTCGAAAGTCTCTCTCAAGCAAAAATATATATCGATGACTCCCCTGCTGGAGCGGGTATACTAGAACTAAAGAGTAAAGCACGAAGACTAAAGATGGAATCAGGACTTGACCTCATAGTGATCGACTACCTCCAGCTCATGTCGAGTGGAAACACCTTTAACCGTGTTCAGGAAGTATCAGAAATCTCGAGATGACTCAAGTCCCTTGCTCGAGAACTCGATGTGCCTGTCATAGCTCTTTCTCAGCTCTCTCGAAGTCTCGAAGCACGTCCAGATAAGAGACCTGTTATGTCTGATCTTCGTGAATCAGGAGCAATCGAACAGGATGCGGACATCATCATGATGCTCTATCGAGATGATTATTATAACGAACTTTCAGAAACCCCAGGAGTGACCAATATCCTCATCCGAAAAAATCGAAATGGTCCAACGGGACAGGTGGATCTAAAATTCGAAAAATCACAACAGAAATTCATAGAAATAGAAACGATGCGCGACCTCGATGAATAAAAAAATCCTCGAAATTGACGAGGATTTTTTTGAAGAAAAATTTTATGGACTTGTATTGTACACTCAGAAATTCAGTGCTTCAGAATATTTTGCTTTATTTTCAGTAAACTCAAACTTCTGAGCTGCATCTCATTTTCGAGATTCTGTTGTGATTTTTAGGGTTGGGAGGGCAAATGCTGTAGAAGAAGGACTCTTAAGTATAATATCCTGAGATCAGGCAGAATTATTAAATATCATGAGATATGGTGAAGTTATACTCATCCGTACTGAATTTGGAGGAATTCAAAAATCAGAAGATCCATTACTTTTAAGAAAATCTGATACTTTTCACTGAATATCAAAAAAATATTCTAATTCTTCAGCCTGAAAAGCTGGATTGATACAAGAACCAGGATTTGGTGATAGATCTTTCATTCCTGATATATCATAACAATCTACTCATCTAAGACGCATAGTTGCCACTTCAGTTCCATCTATGAGTCATGTTCCCGTAATCCCTACGCTTTCTGATCCACTCATAGCAATAATACTCCAAGAAAGTGTACTTGGATCTATAGAATTGAGAGTAATATCTTTTACTTGTTCAACACTTCATGGATAATTAGGTTCACGAGATTTTTGAGTTCCGATAATATTCCCACTTCCCACAAAGAGTGGAATAATAATACTTTTTCAAGAATCAAGAGTACCAGTATATTCGCGAGTCTGAGCATCGATCTCATACTGAGTAGTTACTCACTTTGTACGATCTGTACCTCAAAGAAACATCTGTCCATCAGGATCACTCGAGTTCATAGCATCCTGAAAACCATCTTGATGATTTTTTACTTTCAGCATAGCATACTCGAAAGCCCCTTCCGCTTGAGAATAGGTAAAAATATTATCATACTGAAGACGAGAAAGTTTCATCTCATTAAGATAGAGGCTTGCAAGCCCGATCACAAGGATCAAAAGTACTCCCGTTGTTCCGAGGGCTATAAGGATAGAAAACCCTTTTTTATCCGATGTAAGAGAAGAAATAATCATATCTATTGCTTAAAAAAACTTTCAGAAATAGTTGTCTGAATATGAAACTTGGTTGTCGCTGCGAGATTCGGAGATACACCATATCGTGGCATCAGTCAGAGATTCATAACGATCGTTACTTTTTTTTCTGTCTGCACTCAGTCACCAGAGATATAGAACTTCAAATCTTCTATTTTCACTCGCTTTTTTTCTTCCTCTGGGATAAAGCTATCAACCAGATTGAAGGCGCTAGAATATGCAGTTCCTTCTACTATATAAATACCACAATGAACTTTTGGATCTCACTTATCTATACTTACACAAGGATCAATTCAGGCTCACACTTTTTTACCATACATATATTTCCTCGTACCATCAGCGATACCGAGTATCTCAGCCCCATTCCCTAAATAATCTAAATTGTTCCAGTAAGGATGTAAGGATGATGAGATAATACTTCCTGTAAGACCTTTTTTTCTGACATCATCAGCAATTCGTTCAGTGATTTCTCGTGCTGACTCGGAAAGCTCACGTGTGAGACGCATTTTTTGTCAGATATTCGTCGTTTGAATATAGGTTGAGAGAATAGCCATGCTCATAACACTGAAGATCGCCATGGCGATGATCAATTCTATAAGAGTAAATCCAGATGTAGAGCGAATAAGTTTCATTTTATTAAAATTATTTCCAGTCAGTAACAATCCCCTTGAGATCATATTCTTTATATTGTCCGCTACTCTTTACGAGAACTCGTGCATCCAGAATATATCATTGACCCGATCCACTCTTTTCTACAGGAACCTGACCTCCAGAAGTATCTTTGTAACTTATCGGAGAGATGATCATATACGATGCATACTGAGTACCAGTTGCTGATATTGTCTTATCGTGTATATATCTTCCTTGACTATCGAGAAAAAGTTGAGCAGAGTCGAATGTAGCTCAAGAGGAAGAAAAATCAATTGTCTTTCTTTCCATTTTCACGGGCATTTTTGTAATTTTTCCATCACTTCCACCATATACATTGGTATTCATTTCTAAGCGAGTGGAAGAAAAATCATTTTCGATAATATAAACTCATCCAGTGAATATACCACCATTACCATCAAGAAGAGAGTTAAATGGTATAAAATTTCTTATATTCGAATTACGTGTATTTTTCACGAGTTCTATTTGCTCTCTCAGAAGATTGGCTGCGACGATCTCATGGCGGGAATACAGCGAGTTCTGGATCGTCGTACTCAGAAGTGCGAGTATCCCTGTCATACCGATCGAAAAAATAGTCATCCCAACAATCAGCTCGAGAATAGTAAATCATTTTTGTGTACGGATGTTCGAAAGAGAAAGAAACATAAACACTAGTTATCGAAATAGGGACGCAAAAGTATTTTTCGAGCACGACCAGATTCTTCTGTAGCACCTGGATATCAGATAATCATCGTTACACCAGTCGATCAGAAAGAGGGATTCGCACCAATTGCTCCTGTAAAAAACATACCCGTACCATAAGGTGGACTGATCTGATAAGTTACACCTGTTGCGGATCAGAGAAGAACTCCAGAAAAACTCTGGATCTCTATATTGGAATCAAGGGGAATGGTTTTATAGGAATGTCTCAGAGAATCTCATCCAGTAGAACTTTGAATAACGATAGAATTTGCTCACTTTTCGAGTTCTATATACAGATGTGCATTATGACTCTTATCATTCGTGAGGACTCCATTTTTTACGCTATTGTGAGCGAGCACCCACTCCTGAGCAATCTGATCGATCGTTCTTTCTACACGAGATCGATCCATATAATAATTATAAGGGATTGTTCCCATACTCAGTAAAATACCAATCATCGTGATGACGATAATAATCTCAATAAGGGTAAATCCAGATGTACTCTGTATGATTTTCATTTTTATTTTTTGAACAAAACGATAGTAATAAAACTAGCCTCCAGCAGCGGTCACGATCTGCATAATTGCCGAGAAGATAGCAATAGCAAACCAGAGAACAAATATTCAAGCAAGGAGAAGGGCAATCGGTTCGATAAATTTTACCATCGTAGCAAGTGCACTATCTACTTCCCTTTTGTATTGGATAGCAATTTTAGAAACTGTTTCACCGATAGTAGAGGTTTTTTCTGCAGATTCGATCATCTGATTGATATCTGGTGTGAAGAAAAATGATCCTGGATCCCTATTTTTTATCGCCTCGGATATTTTCACTCAATGAGATACATCATCAGAGATTTGATTGAATAGATTTTTTATAATAGTATTTCCAGCACTAGCACCAGTAAGACGAAGTGTTTTTATAATACTTACTCAAGATGAGTTCAAAAGAGAAAATGTAGACATCACTCGAACAATCAGGTAATTTTTATAAACCATACCCGTAATCGGTGCAATGATTTTTACCTTATCCCACCAAAGTTTCCCACCCTCAGTACGAGTATATCACTGAAATACAAGTACAACTGCAATAATCAGTGCGATAATAAAGAAAATATTATTTTGCATAAACTCACTCGTACCGATAAGACTTCTTGTTGTCCAAGGAAGATCACCTCAGAGATTTCCGATAATTGGCATCAATTGAGGTATCACATAGATCATCACTACAGAAATCGCAATACACAAAAATATCATAATAATGATCGGATAGGTCATAGCACTCGATATTTTTGATCTGAGTTCTTCTTGTGATCTTAGATCCGCAGCGACTGCGAGAAATGATTTTTGGATCATACCAGTTTGTTCCCCACTTTCTACGATCGCAATCTCTTGTTCATCGAAAAAATTGGGGAGTTTTCGCATAGCGACATTCACTGAATCTCCAGACTCCACGAAAAATAAGAGGTTATCTACACCACGTGAAAGCATTCCATCAGGAAGGCGTTCCTTCAGACCCTTAAGAGCAGCAAGGAGAGAAACTCAACCCTCAAGAAGATTGGCAACATTTTCATAGAAGAGTGCTTTTTCTTTTATGGATATATGAGAAGAGAAGATTGACATATTTATAAGGAATAAATGAATTTTGAAATGAAGAAAGACTATTCAAAATAGTATACTCAGAGAGAAAGACTCATTCCATAGCTTGTAGGGGCAAGAGTCGTTTCAGGATCAGTATCAATAGGAAGAGTGATATTGTCGAGAGTGAATGCAAAACCTGACTCCGTCGTGAGATAGGTAAGATAATCGATAACTGCATCAAGTGAAGTTCCTCGAATAGAGATATTTACATGTCCGAGAGAAAGGCCACTTGGAACCTTTCCTCATTTATCTACAGAAATATTTGAAACAATGATAGTAGGAACTCCTGAATCTTGTTTTTCAGTGAATTTATTCAACATTACCTCTTGCATAAGATCACTCGGAACAAACTTTCGATCGAGTTGGGTCACTTTTGCTTTTATAGCATCACTCATACCAGAGCTAGACATATTTTTGATCTGGATAAGTTTTTCTTTATCAGAAGTTTTTTGTTCTATAGATGCATTGACGGTTGCAAGGGCTGAGCGTGTTTCAATAGAACTCGTATAGAGTGGCTTTACAGCAAGAACTCCAAAGAGAATACTCACTCCAATCAAGATCGGAGCAATCACACGATTTTTCGTATAAGAATTAAGATTGATCATAAGAAAAAATTAGAATATTATAGGAAACAGAGCATAGGGAATTTTCTACTGAAGAATACGAGAAACAACCTTTAATTGAATAGATGTTACACGACGTGATGGTTCTCCAGAAATAGTAAGGATTGGTTCAAGCCCAAATGCTTTCTGACCGCTTGCGTACTCTCGCATCATTTTTATGATTGTTGCAGCCGCATCCGAGTGTCCTTCAGGGTCACCAGAAGTAGAAATTAGATTCGTACTAATAGTATCGTTTACTACAGAAAATCACTGAAGACGTACATTTGATTTGATGGCAGCATCCTTAAAACTTGCAATCAGTCCTTTAATATCGAGTGAAGGTCGTATCGTATTTCATTGGATGATTTTAGTAATCATTACCTGACGATCTTGACTAAGTTTTGTAATCTCCGCATCGAGAGTAGCGAGAGTATTTCGATTGGTATCGAGAGTTTTTGAGGTAATGCTATTGCTTACAAAAAACCCAACTCCACTTACTATAACAATTCAAACAATAATGAGCGAAAAAATCCAAGAGAGATTCGATGGTTTTGGTACCGTCGAGAGAGAAGTATCGATTTGCATAAATGAAAATTATAAATACGCTGTCATCGTAACACAAATATTACGAATATGCAAACTCTAGAAAATTTTTTTATTGACATACATAAGAATATATCCGAAGGAAACTTAGAAAAATTACCACTTTCCTTACAAAAAGGCGATATACTCTTTTTTTATGGCGATTTGGGTGCTGGAAAAAGTACTCTTATAAGGAGTCTTTTACGAAGCTATTTTTCAGATAAAGATCTCATCGTACGCTCCCCAACCTATACCTACTATCAAAAATATGGGAAAAATATATATCATTTTGACCTTTATCGTGTAGATAATCCTGAAGATTTATTTTTAATCGGAGCGACTGATATCTTGGAAAATAAGGAAAATATATGCCTGATAGAGTGGCCGGAAATTCTCTGAGAAACAATCATACCAAACAAAAAAATTTCCATCACCTATGCGGATAATGGAAATAGAAATATAGAAATTATTCATTTCTCAAAAGATTAAATTCTTCCTGAGTTGACAAGATCCACCGAGTAACAAAAATATAAGCAACGATAGAAAAAAGAATAATGCCAAGAAGGAAATTCTCGGTAATAAGAAAATTAAAAAGTGTATGAGCAAGAACAGAAAGGATAAAACCTAAGAAAAAAAGTACACTATATCGAAAAGAAAAAACCTTATAAGAAAGAGCTTTCCACCACCAAACCACACAGATACTCGCAGCAAAGAAATGAGCCAAAAGTGCAAAAAGAAGACGCATACATCAAACTTGCACAATAACCTTTGCTCCTTGATCAAAAATCTTTATAAAAAAGAGGAGATTTTCTATAAAAACAAATCAAAGGGTAATAAAGAGGGTAAATGAAAGAAAGTCAGAACGAGAAAATCGAAATGATGAAGCAGAAGCCCCGAGTGTAGAAAGATGTTTCATCCCCTCTTCGAGAGAAGCAGAAAAAATGAGTCCAGAAAAAGCCACAAATAATCACACTGAAAAGAAAGAAAGTGGAATGATCTTTTCAAGGAGAAAAAAAATACCATATGTTGCCAGAAAGATAACTCCATGTAAAAGTGCTAACTTTCTCAAGAACACTCGAATATATGCTGATCCATACCTTGTAAGAAGAAAAATAACTCCAAATAAAACTCAGAAAATAAACAATAGGGCTCAAAATCTTATCCAACCAGCTTGAAGAAGCTCCCCGTGTAGCACTGAAATAAGGGCGACTGAAAATCACCCAGAAAACATTCCGAGAAAAAAACGTTTTTGATTCCAAAGAGATGGAGAGAGATAGAGAGATCCATACCCCCAAAGAACGATTGGAATAAGCGAGAAGAGGATAATGAAGAAAATACTGAGAATCATATTTTATTTTTTTCTACGGACAATCTCGTACGCTCCTACTGACCACTTTTTTTCACTATTAGATGGATTTTTTCTTCTCAGAGCGATAGAAAAAAGAAGAGCATTGAATCCAATAAAAAGAAAGAAAAAGCCAATAAGGTAAGAAAGAAACTCTGGATATGAAATAATAAGTGCCCCGAACAGAATACAAAAGAGAGAAACAAATGGCATAAGAGGAAAAATTATGAGTAATAATAAAAAAGAACTCGAGAGAAAAACAATAATGATGATGGAAATGCTATTTTCCAATTTTTAAGATATCCATAACGGCAATCAGGATCGAGAGTCAAATTAAAAGAAGCATACCAGCACTATGTACTATCCGTTCAAGATAAATAAGAAAGGATTTTTTATGAGTAAAAAGTCACACAAAAGACATAATACTTGTAGATACAAGACGCCCCCCATCCAGTGCTGGGAATGGTAGAATATTAAGTACTCAGAGATTCAAGGAAAGCATCGCAATCAATATAAAAAGCATAGAAAAACTTAACCCATGATCTACCATACTTACTACTCAAGCACCCATACCAATAGGTCCTGATATCATTTCAGATGCTTCTTTTCTATCAGTTGGTGTCGCTGGAATAATCAGATCATAGAGAGTTTTTCCAAGAGCATCCAGTGTCAGATGAGAAAGTGTATACGTCTCCCAAAGAGCTGATTTGATGGCACTAGAAAAAGAAAAAGATTGTTTATAATCAGGATTAATTCTCATATTCTCATACCACAAGGCTACTCCGATTTTTCCATTTTCAGGAGTTATCGTGATATCATGAAGAATTCAGGAGTTTGAAAGCGTGAGTAAAAGTGGTGTGTTTTTCGATACTTCTTTTTTAAATAGTTCGATATCCTCTATTTTTTGCCCATTTATTGAAATCAGTACCTCATCTTGTTTGATACCAGATTTTTCTGCAATACTTCCAGTAACAGATGAAAGTGAGAGTCCATCATGAGTTACAAATCCAGATTTTATAGCATTTTCAGGACTCGGAAGAAAGTAGGACTGGTAATCTTTTTGTGTTAAAAAATTCGGAGCGATGGGTGAGACACCAGAAAGAAAAAGTCCAAAAAATATACAAAATGCGAGCAGAAAATTCATAGCCACTCAAGCAACGAGTACGAGCGATCTTGCCCACCATTTTTTCGAAGCAAATGAGTCCTTATCTTCTGCTTCCTCACTTCCAGGATCTTCTCACTTGATTCGAACGAATCAACCAATAGGTAACCAGTTAAGAGTATACTCGGTTCATTTTTTATCCGTAAATAATCGCTTTGCTTTTGGTGGTATACCAATACCAAACTCAAATACCTTCATCTTTGTGAGTCTAGCAGTAAGAAAATGCCCCATTTCATGTATAAATACTACCAAAGTAAATATAAAAAGGGTGAGAAGTATTCAGAGTAAGATCGTCATAAGAGTAAATTCATTGAAATAAGCAGAAAAAAGACCCCCAGAGTATATGGAAGTCTTTTTAAAATGCAAAGAGAGATTATTTTGCGAGTTGTTCCTTCAGATGAGTAAAAAGATGCGAAATAAGATCATCGAGTTTTTTATAATTTTCTCTTTCTGATCGGAAACTTGTTCCATCTACTATAAGAGATGTTTTTCCAGAAAATTCTCCATTTTTTGTACGAGTGAGAGTCAATTCGAGACGACTCTTTGCATCGGGTTTTTCGTATTTTTTAATATAGGCATCCAACTTTCCTGAAAGATTTTTAGTCACCTCATGATCGATAAATTCTCTTTCATTCGTGAATCCATCTGCGTGTATAATAATGTCTGTATGCATGTATAGAAAGTTAAGAATAAGGCTCAAATATGCTATCATTTTTAAGAGGAAAAGCAAGGAAATTTTGGAAATAAATATATGAGTATATCTTGTATGAAAGAAAGTATTTGCATATTTAAATATCTATTGCAATATATATTTAAATATGCTATAATAAAAAAAATAAATATAAATACTATGCTTAGACAAATCCTGATCGGGACATTTTTCTTTTTTCTTTTTTCTACTTATTCTGTTTTTGCTGATCAGAAAGATGTATCATCGAGTGATCCGAGTTCCCATACAGGAAATCAACACCCTCCACATGATCATCATGATACAGACCACCTCAAACATATACGAGGTCACGGACAAAAAAAACAAAAAAATCTCCAGAAAAAAATCCCCTCATAATGAGGGGATTTTAATGATGCCCATGATGATGATCATCTTCTGTATGATCATCATCTATATGGTGTTCACCATGATCCTCTTTTTTCTGATATTTTTGTTTCCATCCATCGATGATAATTTTCTCTTCCTGAGTCCTCAGATCGATCGGTTTTCCATGAACGAGGGTCGTATCGAGTTTTTCAACATAATCTCGAGTAATATATTCTTTTCCACGAGTCGTGAGATGTCACTTTACGACGTCGGAAAGTGTATCTACGAGTATATCGAAAGGTTCACGATCCTCTTCTTCCATATGATGCTCATGTTTTCACTTAGCAACTTCCTGGAGGTATTCGATGATAGAAGTAGGGTTTTTTGCGCTGAAGAGAGTGAACTCTTCACCTCCTGGAAGCTTTACTACAACATCCGACATACCAAGCAGAGCCGCCCACCACGACCTCGTACGAACCTGAATTCCCTCAATTTTATCATAAGGAATATAGAGAATATTAGCTGAAAACCATCGCCATCGCATATCGATAATCGTCGATTCCGTCATAATCCACACATCTACATACCAATCAAAAAGCTTATATATAAGAATCGCATATATAAAAAGCATATACAGAGAAACATATATACTCGGAATACTCGATTGTAGTGAAAATATATCCTGACTATAGAGAAACATAGGGATACAGAGGGCGAAAAACACCCACAAAATGATATCCTCTAAAATAATAAAAACATGTCGGTGAAATACTTTTTTGATATCATTATCACTTCCAATATATGTCCGAAAAAAGAGGTTATCAAAATTATTCATACCAAGATATATTAAGGAGTTTCTCTTTCTTCGTAAAGTTGCTTATGATTCAAGCTGATAGCAACAAAAAAAGCCGTAAAACCAATAATCAATCCGACCCCCGTTAAGAACAAATAGTAGAGAAAGAGGTTAGGAAGACGAGAAAAGTTTGCCTCAATATAGACATATCAGACAATATAGAGAGATATTTCTATAAAAGTAGTTATATAAAATATCTTTCTGTGAATATTCCAGAGAATAATCAGAAAAATAATATTAAATACTGGAAAAAAGATAGACATATCAGGAGTATATAAAAACAGAAATAAAAAGCAATACTACCCTTTCGCCTCTATCCAGTTTTCCCCAGAATGAATATCGACTATCAGAGGGAGATGGCTCGGGTGATTATCAGAAAACCCAGAATGCGAGAGTTCTCCACTGAGGGTTGAATATTCGGAAATAATTTTTTTCTCATGTTTTTTCAACACCCCCTCCATACATTCTTGGATAATTTTTCGAAATATTCCTTCTTCTGACTTTGGAACATCAAAAACAAGCTCATCATGCACCTGGAGGATCATCTTTCCATCGAGATACTCATCTCGAATACGCTCATCTATATCACACATAGCAAGCTTAATCATATCTGCCGCAGTTCATTGAATCGGCATATTGACTGCCTCACGTTCAGAGATGGATCGGATCGTTTTATTGGCATCATTTACTCCTGGAATACTTCGTCTTCTTCCAAAAGCTGTTTCTACGTATCCATTTTTTCGAGCCTCTTCGAGAATAGCATCATAATACATACGAACTCATGGATACTTTTCATAGAATGCGTGTATATAGTTAGTTGCCTCATGGGGAGGAACTCCAAGTGTTTTCGACAGCCCAAAACCAGTAATTCCATAAATTACTCAAAAATTCACCGTTTTTGCCACTCGACGCTGTTCACTCGTTATAGAGAAATCATCCCCGAAAAGGAATTTTGCAGTTCGCATATGGATATCTTCTTCATTCTGAAAAGCGGAAAGTAAAGCTCGATCTTCAGAAAGCCAAGCAAGAACACGGATTTCGATCTGAGAATAATCCGCAACGATCAGAATATGATCGATATCTGAAGGAATGAAGCAAGATTTTATATCACTCGCATATCCAATTCCGGTTGGGATATTTTGAAGATTCGGATCATTTGAAGACATACGTCCAGTAGCAGCACCGAGTTGATGATAGGTAGTATGGACACGATGTGACTTTTTATCGACGATCTTCAGAAGTGACTCGACATAGGTGGACTGGAGTTTCGAGAGACTTCGGTGTTGTATGATCAGATCCGCTACCATATATTCTTTAGCGATTTCTTCGAGAACCTCTGTATCGACCGAGTATCCCGTTTTATTTTTCTTGGTTGGTTTGATTCCGAGTTTCCCAAAGAGGATTTCTGCCACCTGTTTCGGAGAACTAATATTAAAAAATTCTCCTGTCAGTTCGAAAATTTCAATCTCAAGAAGTTTTATTTTTTCACTGATTTCTATTCCGATTTTTTCGAGCTTCTTGGTGTCGAGTTTCACACCAGCCACTTCCATACGAGCCAAAATCGGAATCAGATCGGTCTCGAGCTTCTTGATCACTCATTGATCACTATCAGAAGTGAAGGTGTTACCAAAATGTTCCAAAAGAGCAATCTTCCCTTCTGGAGTTCCATCCCAGGTATATCACGTTTCTCGTTCCATAAATTCAGAAAAGTTTCCTTTACTTCGACTATTTTGCAGGGATGAGAGGAGTGCGAGATCGTAGAGAGACATAGGAGATATGTTTATTTGAGTCAAGTATATCCAGTGATCTCTTTTCTCAAAACAAAAAATCCCCCGTTTTGACTCTCTTTCTTTTTTTTCTATACTGAAGAAAATATTCCTCATCCCCTTTTTGTGGCTACCAAAAAAATATACAGCAATACAATCGCTCAAATCGCAGGAAAACTGATCACTGCACTGATATCGATATTCATGATAAAAATCTTGACCAATTATCTCGATATATCTGGATATGGACTCTATTCAAAGATCTATAACTATGTGTCTATATTTGCTGTTATCGCGGATCTCGGACTCTATACGATCAGTGTTCGAGAACTCGCGAATCAGCAACATGACAGAAAAATGACAGAGAAAATATCAGGAAATATCCTTTCTCTTCGAACTCTTTCTGGGTTGATTATTGTTTTTTTATCCCTAGCTATCTGACTCTTTCTTCCTGGGTACAATACACCAGAAGCCCTTATCGGTATATCCATCGCTGCCCTCTTCACTCTCGCAGGACTCATAAATAGTTCACTGATGAGTTCACTTCAGGCGATGCTCAAAACAGAGTTTTCACTCGTCGCGAATACCGCTGGAAAACTCCTCACATTTGGAATGGTTGTTCTCTTTGCAAGTGTCCTCTACGCTGTCTGACATACAGAAAAATTCATTCTCGTGATGCTTGCTGGTCTCGCTTGAAATATTCTCATGACCGTGATCACCTGGTGGTATGTCGAAAAATATGAAAAAATCAGGTTTCGCTGGGATAGTTCGTACATAAAACATATATTAAAGATTTCCCTTCCATATGGACTCGCACTCTTCCTAAATGTCCTCTTTTTTAAGGTAGATACTCTTCTTCTCTCGATCATGACTGAAAAATCAGTATCAGAAATAGTCGTGGCACTCTACGCCCTCCCGATGAAAATCGTCGAAGTTGGGATGATGTATGGAACGATATTCCTCAATTCCCTCCTCCCCGTTCTCACTAAATCAATCACCGAAAAAAATACAACAGAAACCCATAGACTCACGATACAATCATTTCGTCTTTTATTTTTCTTCGGTACAGGAATAACGATTTTTTTGTTTTTATGTAGTCCCGATATTATAAGACTTATTTCGAACAGTGAGTACGTGCATACGAATGTATATGGATATTTTAGTAGTGATGCCCTCAAGATTGTCTCTTGTATCTTTTTCTTTTATTTTCTCTCATCACTTTTTACGTTTATCTTGATTGCAGCGAATGAACAGAAAAAAATGCTCGTCATAAATGCCTGTATCGCTCTCGTAAATATTATTGGAAATCTCATTTTTATACCACATTTTTCGTTCATCGGATCAGCATGGGTCACACTTATATCACAAGCAATCTTGATGTTCATCACTGGATATACGATCCGAAAACAAATACCACTCAAACAGGTATGCATCTCTGGGATCAGTATTCTTTTTTGTGCAATTCTCTGAGTTCTCTGAGTATTTCTTCTTGAATCATTCTTTCCGATTTCAGAAGGATCCTCACTCGCAGAAAGTCTAACTCGAATCTTAGCTACAGGAGGGATATTCTGCATTATCTATCTTGTTTGTGTCGGTATACTATATTTGTATAAGAAAAAATAATTTTGTCATTAGAGGATTCTTGTGATTCTTATGACTTTCTGGTAGAATGAGAAAAATTTCGATCCTAAAACTGCGTTTCATTCGCAGATACATCAATTTTATCCTCTCAACCTCCTTGTTCTATGGATGAACAGTCTCGCATCAATGCCGTTATCAGCTATTTCTTTCTTGGTCCACTTTTTTTACTCGCAAAAAAAGGAACGCCACTCGCAGTAGAATCTGTACAGATACATGCAAAAAAATCATCAAAAATTATCCTTATCACTCTGATTGTTCTTTTTCTTTATTTTTTTCTTCTGAAAAATCTCTTAAATGTGAATTTTCTCGGCATACAGCTCGATACTATCTTACTGACACTGATCATCGGTGGATGTCTCTATCTTCTTTTGCGTGGTGCGTATTATGCATATACCTGAGTCATAGCTACCCCTGAACAAATAGAGAAAAATTCACAGATAACACTTCCCAGTACTCATACATATACAGTAGAAACTGAAGAGGAAAAGGTACACCTATTGGCTGGCATGATTCCCTTTCTCTGAATTTGGCTGAGTAAAAAATATCCGAGTGAAATTATGACGCATTCGAGAATTCTCGGATCCTTTTTTACTTTTTTTTCTCTTGCATCATTTTCAGTTGGTGGAAGTGAGTCATTTATACCTTTTCTCATCATAGGAAGTTATATCTTACTATTTGTCGTCGAATGAGTTTCTATCTTTCTCCAAGGACAATTTCTCATCATAAAACCACTCACGCAGATACCTGCATACTCAGACATAGAAGCATTCATCCTTGCATCACTTCGTTCGATCTGAGAATTTTTCCGAATTGTATTCTGAGGAAGTGCGCGAACGACTTTCTCTACACTTCTTCAGGAAGAATCAGAAAAAAATAAAGTCATCACACAAATACATACCCCTTACTTTATGCCGATCGGAAGTGTATGAATACCATTTTGGAATATCTTTACCCTTCCATCACTCTTTCTCGAGAAATATACAGAGTATAGAAATCTCATCGTTCAGTGATTTTTTATTACTGTGATCATTGCTTATGTCGGGATATATTTGAGAGATTTCTGAAGCCCTATCCTCTCACTTCTCCTCTTCCCGATCATCCATCTTCTGATCTTCTCATCATCCGATACGTCGACCCACTCTCCAGGAATCGGAACCATCGTAGAAATCCTGAGAAGATCGATAGCAATATTTCATCAAGTGAAGAAAAAAGAATCTCCAAAAGAAGAGGCAAAATATACCTATGAGGTAGAAGAAAAATAAAAAAACATAAAAGAACTCCTAAGAACGACTCGGGAGTTCTTTTAGAGAAAAAAAGATTCGAAAATTTGCAAAATATAAAAAAAAGTGTTATATTAGGAAATAACTAATTCTATAACTATCTATATATATGAGAAGCCTACGTCCCTTCTGGTGAAAAATTTACCTGAGAAAAAAAGATTATCAGTAAAGAAGCGCTCAGATCCACTATCGACAGTGTGAAAAATCTGAGTGCTTCAGAAGTACAAAGTCGACTCAACCAGTACAAAGATACTGACCTCTGACGCAATACAAAATCCGATACCAATAGCTTCGAGCTGGTAGCACTCTATCAGCGAGCAGTGAATCTCTCTGGATGAAATGTGAAAATAAATGGACTCTTTCGTATGGAGACACTCACAGGAATCAAGTGACTCCAAACCAAACTCTGACTCACAGAAACGAAAGACAACGATGGAATCCCAGGAAAGACGACTACCGGAAAGATCATCGAAAAACTCGCAACTCTAGCAACCACGCCTGCAGTTCCAGAATCAGCAGATAATACTGCACCAAATAGAGTTGAAAAAGCAGAAACAAAGATCATCATGGTTGGAAAAGAGAAAGTAGAAATCCCAACTCGTGAACCAGATGGAAAAAAAGATGATGCGAGTGCAATCTGGTGGGATTCTCCCGATGGAAAAAGTGATATAATGATAAGTTATGAAGCAGACAAAAAAACAGTTTCTATGATAAGTAAATGAAGATATGATAAGGATACAGGGAAAATGGTTGAAGGCGAGAGGATAATTTCAGATGGAAATAAAAGTAAAGGTAAATTTGATAAAGATACAGGGAACTTAATTGAATGAACATATACTTATAAGGATGGAGCAGTGGAAATAGGTAAATTTGATAAAGATACAGGGAACTTAATTGAATGAACATATACTTATAAGAATGGAGTAGTGGCAAAAGGAAAATACGATAAAGATACAGGGAAATTAACTGAATGAACATATACTTATAAGAATGGAGTAGTGGCAAAAGGAAAATACGATAAAGATACAGGGAAATTAACTGAATGAACATATACTTATAAGAATGGAACAGTGGAGAATGGGATTTTTGATAAAACAAGTGGAGATTTGATAACTGGAACAAAGAAAACACCAGATGGAAAAGTTACTCAGTATAAAGATGGGAAAGTAGTGGAAACATCTCCTGCTCCTGCTGCTGCTGCTCCTGCTGCTCCTGCTGCCTCTGTTTCTGCTGCCTCTGTTTCAGAGAAAGTTACAACGACAGATATTCTATCTAATAAAGAATTTAGACTCCTTTCTTCTCTAAAACAAGAGGAAAAATTAAAAAAGATAGTTGACGAGCAGATACGTATTATAGATACAATATCTACAGAACAAGGACTTCTCGATATGGACACAACATCTGGTAAAATACAAAAAATGGTTTGAGTAGATCATACCCCTGAAAAACTCCAAACTCTTTTAGATTTATTTACTAAACGTTTAGAAGAAAAACGTGTTGATATGCGTAATACGCAACGAGAACCAACTATTACAAGACTACAGATATCAACAAAATAGAAGAAAAATAAAAAAAATATCTCATCTATATAGATGAGATATTTTAAAATCTTTCTTAACCGTTGATAACCTATTTTTATCCCTGTGTGCGATGAGATCTTTTCGAGTTCTGCTCGAGAAAGATAACGGCGGATCGGACCCCATAGTGGAGACTATGACATCCGCGCTAGGATGCGGTATTTTGTAGAGAAAAATACTGATCAGATGCACGCGAAAAGAAAGAATATATATGTACTGTATCTTTTTTTTATTTTTTGCAAGGGAAAATCCAGAAAAAGAGCTTGACGAATGAGTTGTTCGAAAAATGTATACTCAGAAATAAGGAATAAAAGAGGAAAAAAGATGAATAATATTGTTCCTTATTTTTGAGTTTTTCTTCTATAAAAAAAGAGGGCTCATCCGATTCCTGAAATAAATAATACAACCCCGAGCATTCCTGTATTTTCCATTCGAAAAGATACTTCTGGAATCTCCTTTTTTATTTCTTCCTTTTTTGGTTTTTTTTGAGAAGGTTTTTTCACCTTTTTCTTTTTGACTTTCTTCACCTTTTTTACTACTTGGATTTTTATCTCCTCTTTCCAGAGAGGAGTACTTCCATTTTTAGCATAAGCAAAGAGGAGGATTGTATGTTTTCCAAGAGGATATGCGACCGCTTTTGGATTTTTCCCGACAAATCGATGATTTTCAGAAAACACCCACTCATATCGATACTGAGTATAAGTACCAGTAAGAGTAAAGTTCAATTTACACTCATTTTTTATCGTTATACAGAGATACTGATTTTCTGAGATTTTCTTTCCTGTTTTTCATTGGAGGATGAGGAGAGGGGGTGAAAAGAATGAAAATTTCAATTTTTTTTGTTTCTTCTTAAGTTCTTTTTTTATTTTTCCATCGAGCTTTTGTTCGAGTTTTTCGATTTTTTCATCGAAACTCGTGATGATTTTTAGAAGCTTCTTGTCTTCGTTTTTTTCTTGAGATTTTTTATTTTTTGATGTACTTTTTTCTTCTTTTTTCTTATTTCCGAGAACATGGAGCGTATAGCGTACTTCTGTATAGTTCCCTGTAACATCGATCACGCGAAGGATGATCGTATGATCCCCCATCCCATATGTGTGGGATCCTGGATCACGTGAAGTGGAGATGATATTGGTATCGAAAATCCAGAGAAATCGAACCTTCCCTCCGCCTGGATCATACGATCTCTCGGCCGTAAAGTTCAGACTACAAGTCTGTGAATAACAATCAAGTTCATTTTCAGAAACCTGGTAAAAATACTCCTTCCACTTTCCATCATGATCGAGAAAAGCAACTGGTGGAGTGTTATCTACATTTTCTTCTGGAGGAGAAGATGTTTCTGTATCGATAAGTGGAATACCAGGAAAGATATCTTGAGCCACTGAGAATATTTTTCTTCTTTTTTCGAGAGATTGCCTTTCAGTGATCACTATTTCTATATTTCCAGTTCCACTCAGATATATCTGAGGAGGATTGCAAGTATCATAGACTCATGATCCATAGAGAATCTGACAGGAAAAATCCTTCAGTAAAAATGGAGGACTAAACAGAGGTTCGAGAGTTAGGTTCAGGCGACAAGGAGTAGTATGGCAGGTGAACGTATCACCAGAAAAAGTCGTATTCGTATAGTTTTGGAAAGTTGGGATAATTTCTGGGAAAATCGTGGAAAAAATCGGTATGCTTATTGTACCTTCTGGAGGAATACTCCCAGAAGAAGTATTCGGAATTTCTGATATTTTCGGTGAAAACCTTACATACCAAGAAACCATTTTTGATGTAGAAGGATGTATTTTTGATATGAGTTTCAAAGAAAAATGCCCTTCCTGAGAAAAATAAAGGGTATTTGGATTACAAGTATCAAGAACTCCGGTCCGTGTAATAATCTCACAGCTATAGTTTTTTGAGAGAAAACTTCCCGTAAAGATAGGATCAAAAGTTGGATTTATTCGGCAAATATCGAGATCACTACAGTCAAAATATCCTCCAGAAAAGACAGCATTCGTCGGAAACTGAAGCGTGGGAAATATATCTGGAAAAGCAAAATTTATAGATTCTGTATTTTGGAGATCTGGTGTTTGAGAAGGTAAGGAAATATTTTCAGTTTGAGGAATCTGTATTTCACTACTAACAGTTGACCTAGAAAAAGAAACCTCAGAGCTCACAGTATTCCCGGTCTGAGAAAACGAAACTTCACCACTCACTCAGAGATTTCCACCTGTTTGAAAAGAGAGCCCTCCAGACTGAGTATTTTGAGTTCCTGTACTCGAGAGCTGACTTCCTGTTTGTATTTTTTCACATACTTCATCTATCGACTGGATCGATAGAACCACTCATTTTGTGGATTTCGCATAGGAAAACTGATCGAGAAGCTGTCCAGAAGAGTTTTTTATAAAAAGGGTCTCATCTTCATTGTTTAGGATGATCTTCGAAATCAGTCGTCATATTCGAAGGGTTTGATGACTTTCGAGTAGCTGAGAAGAAGGAAAAATATATTTTTTTCCACTCGCATCCTCAAGGGTATATCCAGAAAGAGAAAGTGATTCACAGCCAGTATTTCTGATTTCTATATATTCCATCAGAGCATCATCCAGCGTATTTGGAAAAAGAGAAACAAAAATCACATGAGCAAAAATGGTACTCGGAAAAAGAAGAAGAAAGAGAATCCATAAAAATTTCTGAAAATGCATAAAAGAAAAATATGAGTATTTGAGAGAGATATTACAAGAAAACCTTTCTGAATTCTTACATCCTGTGTGAAGAAATCGAGACAAAATGAACAAAAGTATTCTTATATAGAATATTATGAGAGGATGGAAAGTCAATATTGAAAAACTCACTACTCTCAGTAAGATGAAAATCACTTTTTTAAGAATTATGCATATCGCTCTTCTCACTGGTTGAATCTCATCGGAACGCTCAGTTGCACTCAGAAGTGCAGAAAATCTCGGAAAATGGATAGAAATATCTGGATATACGTGCGACTCTTTCGACCTTCCGAATGAGTTGTTAATATTCCTCGAAAACTATAAACAATACGACTTTATTGTTCCGATGTTTCATGGAACATATGGGGAAGATGGTCAGATTACTGCATTTCTCGGGACACTTGGATGTAAATATGCCTCTTCTGATTTCTCAGTTCATGCACTCTGTATGAATAAATATCATACAAATCTCGTAATCGAAACAATAGGGATCTGTATCCCAGAAACTATTTTTCTCAAAAAATGAGAATCTATCGATACTGATATACTCAGCTATCCCCGGTTTATAAAACCAAACCAGTGAGGAAGCTCGGTATCGAATTTTATTGTTAAAAATCCAGAAGAATGTCAATATGCAATCAACTCAATAACCGCCGATGATATCCTGATTCAGTCATTAATTCCTGGAAGAGAATTCACTGTATGAGTCTATAAGGATAGAGACTGAATCCATATACTTCCGATGGTAGAAATCTGCCCAAAAAATGAATTTTTTGATTTTGAGGAAAAATATAATACCGATGGATCCAATGAAGTATTCAAAGATCTACCTGAGAATATACAAAAACCACTCGAAGAAATGAGTAGTAAAATCTATGATTTTCTTGATTGTCGATGAGTCGTCAGGATTGATTGGAGATATGATGGTGAAAATATATATTTTCTCGAGGTAAATACGATACCTGGTTTTACCAGTGGATCGCTTGTTCCAAAAATGTGGAGAAATGCAGGAAAAAATGAAAAAGAATTTATCGAAATGCTCCTGTATTAGAGAAGAATACAAATCAAATTCACTCCTTGCTTTTTGCGAGTTTTTTTCTATACTTCAGCAAATTTTAAAAATCCAATTATGTTCGCATTTTCTGCTATCAATCTCGGTTGTTCGAAAAATATGGTTGATCTCGAATACGCTATCGGAGAGATCCTCAAATTTTCTAATCAGACACCGATAGAATTCGTAGAAAATCCAGAAGATCCATATGCAGAGTACGTTATCGTAAATACCTGTGGATTTCTCTCAACGGCACGTGAAGAGTCTGAGGCAACACTCTCTTACTATGACTCACTCGGGAAAAAACTCATCCTTATGGGTTGTTATGTGAGTGTGAAAGACGATGTATTTCTTTCAGGACTCAAAAATCTCGTCTCGATTGTTCCGTTTATGAGCTTCTCGGTGATCGAAGAACTCGTTCTTGGGAAAAAATCAAAATTCAATCTCGCAGGAA
>JAGOMW010000003.1 GCA_017993345.1 Candidatus Altimarinota bacterium
GAATCTGAGCGACTATGGCGATTATATACATAGTTCAGAAAAAGATTTTTTCAAAAGAAAGACTTGAAGCAAAACGTGCTGACAAGTGAGAGTGTTACATATGTGGTGAGAAAATCCACCTTGGCAATACGCACTGTATTCGTTGTGGGATTTCACAAGAAAAAACTTGTCCACACTGTTCAGAAGTGACTCATATGACGAGTGATTATTGTGGAAAGTGCGGTAAGGGTATGAAAAAATAAGTAAACTATCCTTCTTCCTTATAGAGCCATCGTACCCAAGAGTAGAATGCTTCTGGTATATGTAGCGCGATTTCATCTGGACTTTTCCATCATGATAGGGTACCGAGTTTTATTATTTTTCCATGATTTGGGTATTCGATCTTTCGTATAGTCGCCGAGTTCATACTTAAAAGTACTTCTATAGAATGATATTTTTCTATAAGGAACTTCTTAATATCCTCTTTTCCTATCTTCTCTTCGGGTACATTGTACATCCATCGTATCCAAGATCGAAAACCCTGAGGACTTCATGGTAGATATCTTTGCTCGTTTTCCCATCCAGAAATCTTTATAAGTTGACTGATTTTCCCTGCAGTGGGATGTTCAAGTACACGAATCTTTTTCCTATTTATTTTTAGAAGTTTTTCTACAGAGCCATAGTTTATAAGAAGCCAGGTTCTTATTTTTTCTTTTGTGAGTACTTCTAGTGGTGTATTATGATCAAGTTTTTGCTGTACATTTTCTTGTGTTCATCGTCTAAGTCTAGAAATATCGTAATTTCATAATGATTTTTCTAAATTCTGTTCTTCTGATATTTCTGGTAGGTTGTTGAGCATATAATAAATTATAGTATTTGGTTACTATACTATAATTTATCATTTGAGCAATTTTTTTTCAGATGAAAGGATACCTTTTTCGATAAGTTCTTCCTTTGTAAGAAATTTATCAGTAAAAGTATGAAATTTTATTCCTGATTTTCGAAGAAGTTCTTCTTTATTTTTAGCAAATTCCAAATAAGTAGGGAAGTCTTAATATTATAGTATCTCAAAAACATCTTGTAAAATGTGGCATAATTCTTTTCCATGATTCTTAGAATATCTTGTCAAATACATATGAGCCGACAGAGGAGAGTAGACACTACGATGACTTAACATAATGTAACTTATGTTATGTATTATAGGGAAAAAGTTGATTGTTCGTTGTTGTCTGACAAGTAGGATTTTTCCTAATTGCTTTCATTCATATTATTAATCTTTCACTCCTATGGATTATTATTTTTTTGTAAGAAATGTATTTTCTTGGGTGTATCTATAAAATCTTCTTAGATCTTTCTTCATTTCTGTTGATGAAAAAATTGACAAATAATATAAATGTTTAATATATATTATAATATTCATATTATCAGATATATGTCAATAAAAGCAGATATCGTACCAAGTGTGCCTCTATGAGAAGAAAAGAAAGAATTTTCTCGATCTGGAACTGACACTGCTTGTATCAACTGTCAGTGTGGATATAAAGATGTGTTTGAGACCGATGATACATCGAGGCCACGAAGTTTAAAAAAACTAATACGTCCAGATATCACATACTTAAAATTACAGGAAATATTTAATGAGCATTGAATTGTAATTGATTGTGATGGGGTTCAAGATCCATCACTTTCTGGAGATATAGATTTTGTATGTTTCCATACTCGTCAAAGGATAATTTATCTTGTTAAGAAATATAGAGCCTCTTTTCAATCCTCCCATGCTGATGATCTTGCTGATATTTGATAATTTTTTTTATGTTTTCAGAATGATCCCATCATCTTGTATATGAATTGAATGATGGAAAGGTACTTAAAATCCCAAAGGATACATCACCAATCTGATATACCCAAGCAGTGAAATCTCAGGATTTTTTTGACCGTTTTTTTCCTGATTTTGTACCTAAAACGATAGTTACCACCTATCTTGATACAAGATATCGTATCCATCAAGAACGTATCTATAATACACAATATATAAGCGATATACTTGGTAAGCCAGATGAAGTGGAGATTCTTTGTAAATTACACACATTTCTTACACGTGCTCAGTTTATTCTCGATTATTATTTTATGGGATTTGATATTTGATGAACATCAAAATTTCTTCTTGATTGATGATGAGATAATCCTCTATTAATTAATTCCCAAAAATTAATGCAGATAACCAACTTTATTATTTGATCAACTATTGATAGTCCAGAACAAAAAAAATTATTCTTTATAGATACTATTGTTTCATCCCGATCAATTTGATGATTTCCTTTGATTATAGCTACAATATCTTCTCGAAGAAGAAAAGAGTTAAAAAAACGAAAAGATTATATTCACGATTTACTGGATGAAATCGATGATCGACTAAAAAAAATCCCTTAATAAAAAGGGATTTTTTTATTCATTTTCTCCGATTCTTTCGAGGAGTTTTGTTTTTTCAAGGTTGGTCAGTTTTCTAAAATTGCCTTCTGGAAGGTCTCCAAGGAGGATATTTTCTATACGAACTCTTTTGAGCTTCTTAACATCATATCCGACGACTGCAACCATCCGACGTATCTGTCTATTTTTTCCTTCTTTGAGAGTGATTGTAAACTTCGAACTTGAGAGACGACGTATCTCGCATGGTCGAGTTCGGTAGGTTTGCTTATGTTCACCCTGAGTTCCCCTTTGTCTTCCGCCATTATCTTTCACATCGATGATTACTCATTTTTGCATACGTTCGATCCCATCATCTTCAATTTTTCCGTATACCTCAACGACGTATTCTTTCTCGTGTTCATGTCGTGGATGCATGAGATAATTCGAAAGCCTTCCATCATTCGTTAGGATGATAAGCCCAGTTGTTTCTTTATCAAGTCTCCCGATCGGAAAAACTCGCTCTGGTATATCGACGATATCGAGTATCCCAGTATCTTCTTCACCTGACAGACAGGTAGTGACAATTCCACGAGGTTTATTGACGATATAATATACAAGATTTTCTTGATCTTTTATTACTTGATCATCGACTTTTACGATATCTTTTTCTGGGTCGATAATTTGACCGATATGAGCCTTCACATCATTGACACTCACGAGTCATTTTTCTATGTATTCTTCTGCCTTTCTGCGAGAGCAGACTCATGCGTGGGCAAGATATTTTTGGAGTTTCATAAAACAAATGGAATGAGAAAAATAAAAGAACGAAGTGAATTTGATTTTACGAATGGAATGTAGTTTTAAGAGAACGAAGTCCTTATTATTCTACAGTGAGCTTTCTTATTATATAAAAAAGCAATAAAAAGCATTTTTTCTTTTAGAAACTTACGAAACAGCCACCACCCTCTTTCTTAATCACATCGAGCGATATATCATATAGTCGATCATATCCATGATTTTTCGATATTTCCCTGAGGCGGTTCATTGCACGGATGTAGCGAATAGCGACGAGAATCCCGAAGTTTCCTCTTTCGAGCTTTGCTTCATATCTTTTAAGAAACTTGAGTACCAGAGCTTCTCCGATACCTTCCTCATGGTCATGGATCGTGAGTGTATCAAGAAGTGATGCCTCGAGTCCGAGAGTAGTGAAGCTTTCTTTTTTGAGAAAAATATTCTGAGATTGTTTTTTAAGGATGGTGTAGGCATTGGTTCGTCCATGTTTCTCACCAGTGACCATCGTTCGAAAAAGGATCTCGTGCCTCGGTGAAAGAACCACTTTTTTGTTTATATCTTTCGTATAGACGATGAGTGATTCTGGAAGTGAGTAATCCATCATCGCGAGTTCGAGAGATTTTTCTCCGCCGACCATCCAATCTTTCCCTGCCTCTTTCATGAGGAGGTATTTTACGATATCCCAATAATGAGCCTCTACCACTTCTTCACCCGTACTACAGAGTCCATCAGCCACATAATAGAGTCCGTTTCGTATGCTGATAAGTGTTCCTTGTCCCTTGAGAGCATAGACGGTTTGGTGTATACGAGCATCTTCTCGGATCACTCATTTCTGTCCTGGATCAAGTATATCCCCGATATCTTCTATCGTGATGATTTTTCACATTTTTTTCTCCAGCTTCTTTACGATTTTGTGCAATTCCATATTCTTATTTTTTGTTATCTATACTGGATAAATTCTCTATATATTTCTTATGAAAAATACTATATATTTTTATTATATTCTTTTTTCTAAAATGTAAAATCAGAATCACTACTTCCCTTTTCTCTTGAATACTGTTTTGATTTTTGCAAAAAAGGATGAAATCCTCTATAATCAAAGAAAATCTTTTTATATCTCTTATGAATCCTCTCGAAATCCCTCATCTTACACACTATGTGAATGACTTTTCTGGTATCTTCTCCGAAGATCAGAAAAATACTCTTGATCTCCTTTTTTCCTCTCATGAAAAGAAAACCTCCGAACAAGTGGTAACAGTTTTTTTCCCTCATCGTGAAGGAAATGAACTTATTGATATTGGTATAAAAGTCTTCAATGAGAATGGAATCGGTAAAAAAGATCTCAATAATTGACTTCTCCTCATAGTCTCGACCGAAGAGAAAAAACTCAGGATCATTGTGGGAAAAGGGTTGGAGCTGAAATACACGGAGATGGTCTGTCGAGATATTGTCGAAAATCATCTCAGACCTCTTCTGAATGCTGGAAAATATGAGGAGATGGTAAGAAGGTGGGGAGAAATGGTGGAAAAAGAAAAGGTTAATAAATCTCGATCTAATAATAATTGAGGTGGATTTGGAAGTATAATATCAGTATTTCTCCTCTTTCCCTTATCATTAATAGCAACCCTGGTTATTGCATGAGTAACATTGAAAGAAATAAGTACAACAATTGTTACAGCTTGAAATGCGGTTATTATCATATGAACAATAATTATTGGGATTTTGTTTTCAGCGAGTATTGCAGATAGTTATAAAAAAGATATTAGAATGTGAATTTTTATTAAAGTATCGTGTATATTTATTATTTTACCTATTCTTACTTGAATTTTCCTGAATCATAGTCCTCGTACTTGTGAGGAGGTTGTAACTCAGGAAATTATTACTAGTACATGCTCAAGAACTGTATATTGAAAAACATATACCAAGACCTCATATAGATATACTCAATCATATAAATTAGCTCACCCAGAACAATTTAGTTCCTCTTCTTCTGATTATTCCTCATCAGATTCCTCTTCCTCATTTGATGGTTGATGAGGTTCCTCGAATGGTGGTGGCTATGGTGACTAACTTTTTTTCTTTTCTTTCAAAATATGGAACTTTTATCATATATTACTGATATTCAAAAATCGCTTGCTCAGAGTGAGTATAATTATCTTAACCAGAAACTTTCCTTATATGATATAGAAACAGGTGAGCAAATTATTTTTATTTTATTATCAAAAATAGATCAAAATGAGGTAGATATATTTGCTCAGAATCTTATAGAAAAATATAATATAGGTTATAAATCTATTAATACTGGTGTAATTTGTATATTTTCAATTGATGATAAAAATATATTTATCATACCTAATAAGTGATTGGCACTAAAATATAATGATGTGAGTATTAGAAATATTACTAAAAACATAATGATATATTGGCAAGATTATAATATTTTTTATACTTTAAAACATACTCTTGAAATATTTACATGAAAAACAGGGAGGAAGCTTATCTTTTTTAGAAAGGATCTCTATATATATCAAAATCCCTTCAATAAAAAAATTATAAATATACTACTATATTTATTAGCTATGATGATGTTTATTCTTTTCTTTGCACTTCCCTTTATTTGACGAGCCGCAATACCTTTAATGGTTTGACTATTTTTTCTTTTTCCTATTTGTGTATATTTACCATGATTTATTTCTTCTGTAAGAAAAATAGGAATTTATGAAATATCCTCAAATCAATTTCGTTGGAAATCATTCTATCTTGATCTAGTACTATATGTAAGTTTCTTTTTAGTATGGATCATTTGTATTTATACATCATTATTTTTATATAAATCAGTTTAATTATATCGTTATGTTTATTATTCTTCTAATTACTCTAGGTATCTTTTGATTAATTATTTTTTTCTCACAAAGTTCAATAAATAGTTTTCGATGAAAAAAAGGATATCTTATAAATCTCTACTCTTCCCTCCTCTCTGATATGAATGTGGATTATCGTGGTATGGATATGTGAAATCAAAATATCTATAATATTGGTCTTAGTATTACGAATTTTGGTGATGAAGTAGAGGATATGGCGCGTTCTATAACGAAAGAATCTTTAGAAGATCAAAAATGGTTTATTTCCCTTTTGGAAGAGTTTCACCAGAATCTCACGCTCTGGATTTCTCGACATACTTCAGAGCTTTCTCTCTATGAGAAAGAAGTAGAAAAAATATCCAACCAGACTTCTGATGAGTCCTGAAAGTGAGTGATCCGACTTTCTGAAAAACGGATCCAAAATCAGATACAAATCTTCCAAAAAATCTAATACCACTTTTATCTATTTTATCTTTTTTATGAATACAAATACCCATATGCTAGATGATTGAGAATTGCAAGAACTAAAAAAAAGAGGATTTCTTGTAAAAGAAAATCATAGTTACTATGAATTTCTGTTTAATGTTCTTTTTGGATCTTTTATTCTTTCCTGTGCATTATTTTTTGTGATCTTTGTAATTGTCATTTTAATGTTCTTATGGGGATTCTTTTTTACCTTAAATATTCATTTTGATAGTACTTTCTATATATGAATTATACTACTACCTTTTTTATTATCTCTACCTATCTTGTTTTGATATATAAGATACTATATCAAAACAGGAGTAACTTTTTTCTCAGATACATGAGTTATGGAGCTATGAGAAATAGTGAGTACTAAAAACTATATCTTGAATATGCTAAATCGATCTATGCAAAAAAGGAGAGCTTTTTTCCTGTTACCGGTAATTATAATTTTGATTTTTTTATCCTATTTTGTTCTGAGAGTATTTTTTTATGTTTATATAATATTTTTTATTATTATAACAGTCCTTATTGTTTCAGCTCGACGTATATACCAGTTATTTTTTCCTATATATGCTTTTTGAATTCTCTGATGAAAGATTCAAAAAATCCATACTAGTATGGATCAAAAAATAGTAAGCATAAAAGCTAATTTTAGGTATGACATTCATTTTTGATTTCTCAGTCGAGAATTTACATTTATTTCTACAAGTTTCACAAAGCTGAATTCATATATATTGAAATTGGAAAATATAGAGACAAGGTTAGATAAGTGAAATCTTTTCGATTCAAAAAAATATATTAATTCATTTCAAATAGACATATGGTCTTTACTTAATGAAGTAAAGGTATTTTTAGAAAAACAAAAAAATAATATCGAACAAATGCAGATACAAATGAACCAGACTGAGATAGTTGACAATTATACTCATTTTCTTATAACTACCAAAAGAATGAGTATGCTTCAGGAAGAGCTAAGAGAAAATATAAATAAGATTGATGGTATGATGGGAAAAATATCAATCAATATGTAAAAAATCTTTTGCCAAAACTAGAAAAATCCTCTACAATACTCACGGTTTTTTATCACTAAATATATTTTTATGGCAGATACTCAAGTACAAACTCAGGATCCAGTTCAAAATGACGATCAGAAGGCACAGGCAATCGTCAATAATGTCTCGGCAAAACCACTTTCTGTAACTGAACAAGCAGAAGTTGAAAAGACTTTTACAGAAGCAAAAGACTTCCGTTCTCTTGGTGAGAAGATCACGGCTCCGATCGACTCGATCATCTCAGAGACAGCGACAATCATCGACTCCGATCCAATCATGAAAGTCTCATCAACTCTCGCAGAATTGAATGGTCAGGTGCAAGAGGTGTATGCAGAAATCATCGATAATGACGGTGCCATGATGAAGATGGCAAAGAGTCTTCCCGTACTCGGAAATCTTATGAAAAAGCTCGATTCCAAGTGGGATGAGGCGGCCTTCAATATGAAATCCCTCGAATGAAAAATCGAGATGATTTTTTCAGGATTTGATCAAGCATACAGTTCTCTGAATACTTCTATCGACCTTCAGAAGAAATTTATCGATGGGATTGATAACAACCTTGGAAAAGTAGTTGCTTATAAAGAATTTCTTGCTTCAAAGATCGAAGAATTTCGTCAAAAAGGAGTTGCAACCACTGATGAAACCGAGAAGATGAAGTATGATATGTTTATACGTCATGTAGAGTACTTCCAGTCCAATCTCGTGGTTCTTATCGGAAACCTCGATATGGCACGAAAACGTCTTCTTATGAGACTCGATTCTGCATCGAAACTTTCACTTTCTATGAGTTCGAGTCGTCCGATTTTTAAGACTCTTCTCTCGACAGCACTGATCGAAACTTCTTCTCAGAAGGCTCTCGATGCCTCTATGGCAGCGATCGATGTTATGGGGTCGACGATCGATAAGATGTCGTCTGAGCTTACAGATAAAGCGATCGAGTCATCGAGAAAGAGCGAGGCACTTTCTGCAAAGCCAGTTCTTTCTGCAAGCGTGTTTGTAGAGAATGTTACCAAGCTCAAAAATCACTTCGATACGATCGAGTCATATCGTGCAGAGGTGAAGATCCAGGCAGATGCAGAGAGAAAAGCATTCGATGATGCAAGTACAAAACTTGCTCAAATAAAAGTTCTCGGAGCTAAGGATCAAGAAGAATTCGCAAAAGAACTCAGTAAATAATTTTTTAAAAATAAAAAACCACCGATGATTGAGGTGGTTTTTTTGTATTTTGGTTTACAATTTATATGACATATGTATGATGGATATATGCTTGAAATCGAATCCCTTCAAAATACATTAGGTCATTCTGTTAAACAAAAGAGTTTTTTGACCGTATGAAAGATAACAGCTCTTTGTAGTGCTATTTTTTTAGCATGACAAACATTTTCTCGTTTCGATCAAGTCTTGGCTGATACTTATGGTCATGAGTCTATTTTTTCATCAGAGAAAGCATTCGATATAAGGGCTCTTTATTCTGACCTCCAGCCAGGTGAAAAAATTTTTTTAGTGAAATATTCAGAAATTCCCGTACCAAAATATATGGGTAATATAACTATTTACACTACAGGATCCACCTATCCGAAGAATTCCCTTTTTCACTATCAGAAAACCATTGAAAAGCTCTGATTTTTCCCAGAGGAAGTCTTGAGAGAAAATCTACAGGCCGTAGTGATTTGACCTATATGAAAAAAAGACATAACTGCTTATGCAGAAAGAGATTTAAGGTATTTCAAAATAAAGCCACAATCCCTCTCTGGAAGTACGCCTTTCCATGAGATGTCCCATCTGATTTTTATGCATACCTCTAATACCTATTGGACGGATATGTGGGAGGAAAAATTTGGTGAACAGAATCCTGATAACTCCACTTATGCAGCATACCCTATGAGATTGAATCCAAAAAAGAACTACGGGATGAGAAATAGTATGGAAGATATGGCAACTATTGCTGAAAAAATGTTTTCCTCGTCTGGTTGGCAATCTCTCGAAAAATCTGGAAAGAGAAATATAATCGTCAAACAAAAATCGGAATTTATGGTACAACTATTTGAAAAAGTAAGTGATGGATTCTTGGACGAAGCATTTTTTCAAGCTATACAAAATCGAGAAATATTAACAGCAAATGATGCTCAGCAATATTTTGAACAAAAAAGACGAAGAAGATTTGATGATGCGTTGTAAATTAGTTTTTATAAGAGTATATTGATTTTATGAACTTTCCATATAGAATCCTCATCTATTATTTCAGAAATATATGCAATCATTATTATCTTCTTTATCTCAATCTGCTCACGATACTCTCTATAAAAATATGGAGTGGACTAATGAACAAATCTATCTTCTTTATGATCGTGAGTCTCCCCTTGCTATTCTTCTTTCTGATGCATATAGGTCGATTCTTCCCAGTGGTTCTATAGATCGAGAATTTATAAGTCCTCCTCAGCCACTCTATCGTGGTGGACTTATTAATCCAGATAACCCCTATGCAAAATCACAAAATCGAGTAATGACCAATCATAATCTCGAGGAGAATAAGAAAACAGGACTTGATCATCATGAGACGGTGGAAAATATAGTTACAGAAGAAGTGGATCCGCAGGTCGAGTTGATCAAAGATGCTCTCCTTTCACTTCCAAAGGGGTCTATCGTAGTTCTTATTCAGTCAACGAATTTTCGACTTTCTACTTTCCGTATTCGATTGGAACTATTCCATCGCTGAGTTCATGTAGTAGAATACAATCATCTTGCATACATACCTGAGAGTGAACATACTACTTTCGCAAATTCACTTACATATCGAACTCCAGAATATGTTTCTCTCCAAAATCAGTTTTCCTCTCTTCTTAAAGATGCTCAGAAAATATGTATACATACTGTGAACGGAGAAATTCTTGAGTTTTGATCTGTTGAGAAAATTCGCGGTAATACAGGAGACTATACTGGAATTGAAAATAAATGAGGAACATTCCCTCTTGGAGAGGTTTTTACTGAGGCGGTCGATTTGGAAAGCGTTTCAGGAAAGATATATATAGATACCTTTCCAAGGGAAGATTTTTCTATTGCTATTGTTGAACCATTTCTCCTTACTGTAGAAAGATGACGAGTTCTTCCCTCTTCTGATTTCCCTCCAGATTTCCAGAAAATATATGATTATATCGTCCAGTTTGAGTGAGAAGTGCGTGTACGGGAACTCTGATTTTGACTGAATCCCTCGATATCAACCACCTCCCCCCTCTCTGATATAAACTTTCATGAAAGAAAGCTCTGAGTTCATCTCTCTCTCGGAAAGAAGCATGGGATATTCGGAAAAAAATTTCCAAAGACCGAACTCCAGCGTTTCCATATTGATGTATTTGCAGCACTTCAAGGTGTTTCTATTGATGGAAAAGAAATATTCTATAACAATCGATGGATCTTTTAGTACTTATAAGCATAAAAAATACCCAAATTTGGGTATTTTTTATGCTTGGATTGATTCTTTCTTTTTTTCAGGAGTATATTGATCTTGTGTAATGTTTTTCTCGATCCTGACAGCAAGTCCTCCTTTTGGACTCTCAGAAAAAGAAAGTTTATCAACGAGTTTTTCTGTGATCGAAAAGAGTCATCGTCCTCGCTTTTCCATATAGACTCCGTCCTTTTCCTTTTCTATATGGCTGATTTTAACAGCGATCATATCTTTTCCAAGGGCTGCATCTTTTCCATTTCCAGTATCGTGTACCTCTAGATTGATAGAAAAGAATCCATGAGCGTCTTTTTTTGCTTGTATAATACAGCTATCTATGTCCCCACAAGTACTTCCATGTTCTATAGCATTATTAACAAGCTCATCAGTTATGAGAATGAAACGACCACGCCAAGGGGCTACGATCCCATGAAAATCAAAAATAGATCCTACAAAATCACGAATAATTTTTGATTGCGTATGATCGGCTCAAAAATCAATATGTATTTGAATATTGTTTGGATCAATTACAAGTTCCTTGAGTTTTGCGAGTGCGGTCTCATACTCGAGGGATGATATATTTAGCTGTACCATAGATATTGGTAAGAAAATGGGGATTTACAAATGAAGTATATCATATGATTTCTGAAAATGCAAAAATGAGCTTTCTTTTCCGTATAGAAAATAAAAAATACCCTGAAGAAGGGTATTTTTTATTTTTTAAGAATTAGCGAACTGATTCTTTAAGAGTTTTACCAGCGCGGAATACAGGAGTTTTCATTGCAGGAATCTGGATCTTTTCACCAGTTTTTGGGTTTACACCATTACGTGCAGCACGGCTTGAAACTTTCCATGCACCAAAACCAGTTACATTTACTTCCTCACCTTTTTTAAGTGATTTTGTAATTACTTCGATCATACTCGTAAGTGATTTTGCTACAGCATCTTGACTAAGACCAGCTTTTGCTGCTACAGCTTTAATAAAATCTTGCTTTTTCATATTGAGAAAAAGTTAATGAATAAAGGACATTCGCATTATAGACGCGTTATTACATATTGCAAACATTTTTTCTGAAAATAAGCCCTTTCCTATCTGAAAGCCAAGGGGTGGATACTTATTTTTCCTCTCTATAAAGCCAAAATACATTCACTACAGTTTTTGTATTTACTTATTATAAATATATTATTTAATAATACTATATAAGTTGACTTATCACTCAACCAAGCACTGCAAGTATCATTCCGATGATCCAAAAACGCATAACTATATTTTCTTCACACAGCCCAATCGCCTCCAAGTGATGATGAAATGGAGCAATTCGAAATACTTTTTTTCCATTTCGAAATTTTTTCGAAAGAAGTTGGATAATAACAGAAACAAGTTCCAGCCAGAAGATGGCTCCACTGATGAGAAGTACAACCAATGTGTCTGTCATCATGGCTATCACAGCAAGTGTAGCTCAGAGCGAGAGAGATCCGAGATCACCCATGTAGAAAGCTGCTGGTTTTATATTGAACCAGAGAAAAGAAATTAATGATCCAGAAATAATAAGACAGAGTGCTGAGAGAATTTTTAGATCATGATCATAGCAAATAAATGCATACAGAGCATAATTAAATAAAAGGAGTCATCCAGCAAGTCCGTCGAGTCCATCGGTAATATTCACACTATTTGCCATTGTGGCGATGATAAGCACGAAGAATGGTATATAGAAGTATCCGAGATCGATATTTGGAAAAAATGGAATACTGATTCCAGTTTGTTCGAGTTTAAAGTAAAACCAAAATGCTCCAAGGGTTCCAAAAAGAAAAATCAAGATAAGTTTTACCCTTGCAGATAATCCTTTGGTTCTTCCGATTTCTCGAACATTGAGATAATCATCGATAAAGCCAATAGCCCCTACTGTAAAAAGCGTAAAAAGTGCGAGATAGGTTTCATTTCGATTCCAGAGTGAATATCGTACATCGATGCCGAATCGCGGTCCAAAGTACTGTAACATCATCGAACCGATAACGAGGATGAGTACCACAAATAGAATCACTCAAGCCCCCATTGTTGGTGTTCCTATTTTTCCTGCATGAAGTTTTGAAAATTCCACTGCTTTTCCAATTAGTCACTCTTCTCTGATTTTTTTACCAATATGGTGTCGATAGAGAAATCGAATATAGGGAGGAATACAGAGAAATGTTATTACTGATGCGAGGAGCAGATAGCTCAGCTGGAAGACGATATTACTCATAAAAATAGGTCAAAAGTATCCTACGAGTATATCTCATTTTTCTATTTTGCAAGTTCCTCGGTTTTTTTTGGAAAGATAAAATCGATCAAGAAATTCTGCATCTCTCGATCAAATTCTGCATTTTCTTCTGGAAGAGCAATCGTGTAAAAATAAACAAAATCAGATGCATTTGTATTTTCAGATCGTACCGTCACAGATATCGGTGTTTGAGTTGAGATTTTGCCATCGATCATCATCAAAGCATCGCGTATACTTTTAGCACTTCTCCCGTCTTTTTTGAATGGAATTTGATAATTATAAGTGAAAAATCTTCTTCTCGTTAGATTTTCTAACTGTTCCATGATGATGATTTTATTCGGAATATAGACCACTTTCCCATCATTTCCCATGATTTTTGTATGATCGAGAGTTACTTCTTCCACAATTCCTTCGATTCCTTTCACATGGATGAGATCCCCGATTTCGAATTTTTTACTCATGATCATCATGAAACTTCCAAAAAGGTTTGCAATAATATCCCGTCCTGCAAATACAAACATCAATCATCAGATTCCAGCACCAGTAAGGAGATTTCCTGTGTTGATCCCGATAGCTTCAAGTGCAAAACTCAGTCAAATTCCCCAGACCGCCATAAGCATGAGTACATTTATCAGTGGGAGAAATTTTTTTATAGCTGCGTGTTCCAGAAAAAAAATATGCTTTATCTCGTGAAAGAAAAAACTGATAATATTCGAGACCATTCCAATTCATACAATCCAACAAATAAATATATAGGTTTTATCTATGTATTTCCAGATGGTCGGACTCAATCGAATAACATCTCCTGACAGAAGTGTATGATACGTGATAATAATAAAAAAGAGGAACAAAATCGAACTGATAAAGTACCAAAGATGTGCGATGCTTTTAGGATTTCTAAAATGAACCATACAATAAGTATATTTTTTATAATTTCTTTCCTGAGTCTATCTTATTTTTTGTTTTTATGCAAATTTCCTCCCCTACTTGCTTTTCTGAGCTTTTTCTATATTCTGCGTCTTGTTTTTCCACGTTTTTTTCATGAGTTTTCGAGTTGCACACATCCACGATTATGATCGATTTATCGCTATCGACCTCGGATCTTATCGAGTTCGTGCTTCTTTGTATGCTCTAAAGGAGTGAAAGCTTTGTTTAGAGGGTACTTCGAGTATACGGCAAAATAGAAAAAACTTCCATATGGGTACCATCAGTGATATGCAGTGAGTGTCATTGACTCTGGAAAGAGCGATCCATGAGGCCTCAAAAAATAGTGATACTATTCCTGATGATTTGATTATCGGATTTTCTCCTGAAATCTGTATCCATGATACAGTCACTACTCAGTATATTCGGTCGGATATGGATACTCCTCTTTCTATGCAGGAGATAGATACGATGATCGAGAAGATTGAATATGACTCACATATTCGTGCGAAGGAAAAAGCAAAGCATCAATATGGAATGCATACAGATGATATACGTCTCCTCTCCAGTACACTTACATCGATATATATCGATGATAAAAAAATTATGAATCCGATCGGTTTTTCTGGAAAAGTTATTCGTATTACTGTTCTCAATGTTTTTTGTACCTCTACAGAGTTCAATGTGATGAGGTCCATAGTATCAAGTCTCCAGAAGAGAATTATTTCTCTCGTTCCCCTCCCACTCCTATTTCCAAAATCTATCGAAGATTCTGATTACAACCTATGAACCAATGCATACTTGGATATCGGTTACAATCATACCACGATTGTTTTTGAGAAAGATGGTGAGATTCATTATTTTGAAACATTTTCTTTTGGTACAAAAATGCTTCTCGATATGCTTGTATGAGTATTCCCAGAGTCTCCCTACATGGAGATCGAAAGCATACTCTCTGCAGAATCTATACCAGCAGATAAAAAAGAATCTTATGAGTTGATATATACAGAATTTGAAGAGTATATATTTGATGTTTTTCTTTCCGTTGTTTCTTCGGATCGATCTATCGGTACTCTTGCGAATATATTTGTTTCTGGATGAGTCTTCGATTCCCCGTGGATTTCCCCACTTTTTGAAAAAAACCTCAAAAAGAAGTATGATCACCGTTTTCAGTTTTTTAAACTCGATAATATCACTGACCAATCCAAGAAGCCTATAAAAGAATTCCCCATAAACCATGCTCTCTGAGTCCTTGCGAGAGAGTCACTTCTGATTAAAAAAGATCCAGTAATCCGTATCCTTCGTTACGTTTTATACAACTATGACTAAGCTGATTCTCCCAAAAAATATTTCTCTCGTTGAGGCGCTAAAAATGATTGACGCCAAACTCAAGGAATCAAAACCACCACTCGTTGTTGATATGGCTGATGTTTCCTTTCCACTCACCCGAGATGTTTTTTTGGTTATAAAGAAGAGATTTCGAGTTGATGAGGTATCACTTCTTTTGAAGCATGCTTACGAAATAGAGATGGCTCGTTCTGTCGGTATTGGAGCTTCCCTTTCTGGTATACTCGCTGAATTCGATCGTGAATTTGCGAAAGAAAACCTCATAAAGCATAATTTTACCGCTTGGCAGTATTTTCTCTATGAGATAAAAAGAGGGTTTGCATATCTTCGATTTCTTTTAACGAGAAAAAGAGCAAAAACGCCCATTTATAAAGTGAAAAAGGGTTCTCCCAATATGTTTTTGATCACCGCAGGATTGATTATGTCCTTTTCTCTCTTGGTATTTATTTTTCACTTTGCTGTTTCTCGTACCTACATTTATATCACTCCTCAGATATCGATTCGCCCAGTGAGTTCCAATATTATTTTTTCAAAATGAACAGGTTCTTTTCTCGAATGAAAAAATACCGTCCGTATGAAGACTTTTTCTTTTGATGTCGAACAGACAATGAAGTTCTCTCTCGATACAATCGATCCAAACTCTGCTACGATGTCAAATGGAAAGGCGACTATCTATAATGAGCTTCCAACTGAACAGGTTCTCAAACCGAACACTCGATTTGTTACTGAGGATGGAATTGTGTTTCGAAGTCAAGAATGGGTAAGTGTTCCGAGTTCTCGAACGATCAATGGAATTACGGAAATCGGTATGGTAGATATCTCTTTGCGTGCTGATCCAGCTGATGAAGCAGGTAAAACTATCGGAATAAGATGAAATATACAAACAGATACCTATCTCTCTATTCCATGACTAAAATTCAACCGAGATAAGGTCTATGCAAAAGCAAAAGAAAATTTTTCTGGTGGTGCCGATCCAAAGATACATATTGTCACAGAACCAGAGATAGAGAGATTTCGAGGTATTATCCACGAACAACTTCAGAAGATAGCTCGTTCCCAGATTGATACAAAAATAGGTGAAAATAATCAGTCTCACAGTGAAAATTATTCTCTTCTCATGGCAGATGCGATTACCATGACTGGTGAAACGATTAGTGTGATTTCTGGTCAAAAAATCGGAGACCTTGCGAACGATGTCGAGCTTCATGGAAAAATTACCGTAAATGCTCTTGTATTCGATAAAACCGCAGTGATTGCGTATCTAAAAACTATCTTTCATGATAAGTTTCTCGATGGTCGAGAAAAGGATCTGGGTATGCATGAAGATACCCTTCATCTTGCGAATATCATCTCAAAAAGTGATGATGGAAACTCGATCAAGGCAACGATGGAAGTGAACTCAAGTATTACTTATGATCTCGAAAATCCATCCAATGAACTTACTAGAAAGATGAAGGTGATGATCTCTGGACTTTCGAAATCAGAGGCTATCTCACGCCTTATAAATACATGACAGGTTCGAGAAGTAAATATCAAATTTTCCCCATTTTGGCTTACGAGTGTCTCGTCGAATCTCGATAATATAGAGTTTGTAATCAAAAATTAAAGTATGTCTCTCGCTCAAGACATCGAATCGAGAGTCAATATCTTTGATGTGGTCTCTCGGTATGTAAATCTAAAAAAGGCAGGAGTAAACTATAAGTGACTTTGTCCTTTTCATAGCGAACGTACTCCTTCTTTTATCGTTTCCCCTCAGAAAAATATTGCTCACTGTTTTTCTTGTGGAAAGTGAGGTGGTCCAATCCGATTTCTTATGGAAGTGGAGAAAGTAGAGTTTCGGGAGGCAGTTTCGATCCTCGCAAAAGAAGCAGGTATCGAGCTTCAGACTGACTATGGAAAGGAAAAATCGGAAAAATGAGAAGATATATATGCACTCTATCGAGAAGTGGCGAACTTCTATCATCATGCCCTTTTCGAAAAGGAAAACGAAAAGTACCTCAAGTATCTTACCGATCGAGAAATATCTCGAGATACGATCGCAAAATTCTCTTTGGGTTGTTCCACTAATTCGAGAGATCTTCTTTATCATTTGAAAAATAAATGATTTGACCATAAGTTTCTTATGGAGTCAGGGATATTTTTATCCGAAACTCGGGATAAGTTTTTCGGTCGCATCACTTTTCCGATTGCAAATTCCATGGGTCATATCGTCGCATTTACTGGGAGAGTCCTCGATACTTCCCTTCCAAAATATCTAAATTCCCCTGCTTCCCATATTTTTGATAAAAGTTCGATCTTGTATGGTATGCACCTCGCAAAGCAAAAAATCGCAAAAACCGAAGAGGTCTATATTGTTGAGTGACAGATGGATACGATCGCACTACATCAGGCAGGTATAGAGAATGCTGTTGGGATCAGTGGAACTGCCTTAACTCTTGATCATATTCGTATCTTGAAACGATCTACGAAGATCATCTATCTTGCTCTCGATGCTGATAGTGCCTGAGTGAAGGCAACATTTGCCTCGATAGAAAATATCCTGAATCAAGATATCGAGGTTCGTATTATCCATATTCCAAATGGAAAAGATCCTGATGAGTTTATCAAGAGTGGTGGGAATTTCGATCTTCTTCGTGAAGAAGCAATGACACCAATCGCCTTCTATCTCGCTGAGTGAGGTCGTGAGTATGATCTTTCGACGATTATTGGAAAGAAGAAACTCATAGAAAAATGTCTCGAATTTCTCCTTCCGATACGTTCACAGATCGAAATATCTCTTCATATTTCTGAGATGTCTACTGCTCTCGGGGTAAGTCAAGAAGCTATCTATGCAGAGTATAAGAAAAAAGTTCAATATTCACGAACTTCAAAAAAATCAGAACATGGCACATGAAATGAGTCTTCTGAAAATCCAGAAAATATACAAAAACCGATTTCTTCTGAGGACTATCTCGCCGGATATATTGTGAATTATAACCTTTTTGATTTGTTTTTTCGTGAATTTCGATATACTCCTGAAGACCTTTTTTTCGAAAGGGATTTTTCGTTACTTAAAAAAGTAATAGCGAAAACACCACTTGATAGTGAGGATGAAGAGATACTCAAGGTAATTGCTCTTCATCTCGAAAATATACATCCTGATGAGGATGCTTCTGCAAGTAGTGTTCAGAAAGCATTTCTCGATGCTGTAAAGTCCCTCCATAAGAGACTTCTCAGACATGAATTCCAAAAAGCAAAGTCCGAACATCCCGAAGTCCTGGGTACGCTTTTCATAGAATTTCTCGAAAAAGCAAAAAAAATACTTCCAGGAGAGCCAAATATACAGACACTTTTTCGTTCCTAATCCTAAATTCCACACGCAATATGACGATCCCTGAAAAAAAGAAAAAATGAACTGGAGATACTTCTGTAGAAGAGGTAGATCTTTTTGCAATCGATTTGGACAGCTTAGAACTTCCAGGTCCAATGATTTTTGAAGAAAAATCCCCACTCAAAAAAAATGAGTCCCTCAAGAAAAACACCATAAAAGAGAAAGAATTTCGTGATGAAATGAATTTTGATGATGAGACGAGCGATGTTGAGGATGATCCAGTTGTTTCAAATGATGATTTCGATGATGATTTCGACTTCGACGATTCTGACGATGAAGATGGTGATGAGGAGAAAGGTGATGGATATACCGCTCCGAAGGATTTTTTTACTGATAAACGTCGTAAAAAAGTATTGAAGAAATTTCTCGATGTAACAGTAGCTCCAGAGTTTCTCGAGTGAATGAGTGAGGAGATACAACTTCTTTTTAAAAAAGGAAAAGCGGAAGGAAGGCTCGTTTATGATGAGGTAATGACAGCACTTCCTATATGAGATGATATAGAGCTGATGGATGAGGTTTTTTCTCGACTGGCGAAACTTCAAGTAGAACTTGTGGATTCTCTGGATAATGAGGAAATGTTTAAGGACGCTGGAAAAAAGAAGGATGAGGTTGATCTTTCTGAGATTTCCGATGACTCGATCCGAATGTATTTGAATGAAATTGGCCGATTTCCACTGATCAATGCAGAAGAAGAAGTACGTCTTGGTCATCTCATCCAGAAGTGAGACCAGGAAGCTCGCAAGCGTCTTGCGGAAGCAAATCTTCGTCTCGTGGTTTCGATAGCAAAGAAATATATGGGTCGTGGACTCGGTCTTCTTGATCTCGTTCAGGAAGGAAATGTCGGACTCTTTCGTGCGGTAGATAAGTTTGATCCAGATCGAGGATTTAAGTTTTCTACCTATGCGACGTGGTGGATCCGACAGTGAGTAACTCGTGCGATCGCTGATCAGGCTCGTACGATCCGCGTACCGGTACATATGGTGGAAACGATCAATAAGTTCAATCATACCTATCGTCGCCTTACCCAGGAATTGGCTCGTGAACCACTTATGGAAGAACTTGCACTCGAGCTCGATATGGATGCGAAAAAAGTTCGACAGATTATGCGTATTTCTCAGGATATACTTTCACTCGATTCTCCAGTTGGTGGTGAAGAAGATACCACTCTCGGAGACTTCGTCGAAGATGATAAGTACCTCACTCCAGAACGTGCAACCAATCTCTCGATTCTCAAGGAAAATCTCTATGATATGCTTGACTTCTTGACTCCTCGTGAGAAAAAGATTGTAGTAATGCGATTTGGTCTCGATGGAGGTGAGATGCATACACTCGAAGAGGTAGGGAAGGAGTTTTGAGTGACTCGTGAACGTGTCCGTCAGATCGAAGCAAAGACACTTGAGAAACTCCGTACTCATCCAAGCGCTGATCGTATTCGATTTTTTCATTAAAAATTCCCCATTTGGGGAATTTTTTTATGCAGGATTACTTCATATAATAACTTCTCCAAGTAAATAGAGACTTCAAAAAAGAACAAAAAGACTTTCTGGATGATCTCTACTTTCAGTGATGATTTCTTGTACGGAAGTTACCTGTGCTCTTTTTCAGTGCTTTTCTATTTCCATTTTGAGTCTATATGGATCACTCAGAAGAGGATTTTTTCATTGTACAATATTCCAATCTTCTATTTCTGAAAATATTTCTGTCACGAGCTGACTTGCCTTCCCTGCTTTGAGATTAAAACAATACTTAATAGTTTTATTTTGGTTATGATCCAGTGTTTTCAGGTATTTTTTGAGTTCCCTGAGTCCTGCTTCATTATGAGCTCAGTCGATCAGAAGATTTGGAGACATATACTCCATACGACCATGATGATTTACATGTACCAGTGCTTTCTTGATTACTCCATCACTGATTCATATATACCTTCCTACCTCATAGGCGATGCGTGCATTTTCTATCTGGTGTTCTCAGAGAAGATTCGTTGTTATTTTTCTTTTTTTAGGAAGTATGATTTTAGAGTTTTTCTCTCGAGCAATTGTTTCGAGAGTTTCATTTTTCCCATACAAAATTACTGGAATATTTGTTTTGATGATTCCTCATTTTTCCGCTGCGATCTTCTCGAGAGTATCTCAGAGGAACTCCATATGGTCGTATCCTATGCTCGTGATCACTGAAAGGACGGGCTTTATGATATTGGCAGCGTCGAGCCTTCATCACATCCCAACTTCGATGACACTATATTCGCATCATTGGTCACGGAAATAGAGAAATGCGAGAAGTGCACATTTTTCAAAATAAGAGAGGTTATCTCCATATTTGATAATCTGTTTCGCATATCCCATAAAATCAGACTTACTGATGAGTCATCTATCGGTTTCAAATCTCTCTCTGATATCTATAAGGTGTGGGCTCGTGTAGACTCATACTTTTTTCCCCGATTGCTTCAGTATCTGGAAGATCATCTTCGAAACACTTCCCTTTCCATTGGTTCCAGCGATATGGATACACTTATAAGTATCTTCTGGATTTCTGAAGTGTTCACAGGCTTTTTGGATTTTTTCGAGTGTGTAGGTTCATACTTTTTCAGTATGGAAAAATCTCGTAAGAATTTCGCTATATTCCCCAGAAATGTTGCTCATAGATTCTCATTTTGATGAAGTATGTAAGTATAAGTATCTAAGATTTCGATTTTTTGTAAAATATTTCTTCTGTTTTTAAAATATTAAAAAATTCCCCAAATGGGGAATTATCTACGCTGCAAGTTTTGCTTTTGTATGATGTTTTGGAGATTCTATAGTTTTCTCTACTGTGTTTACGACTGCCATACCAGTCAGGGTGGTTTCTACGTGAGAGTTTTTTTCAGTATTTTTCTTGTTTTCTGGAAGCTCATTTAGAAGGAGTTCTTTCATATGGAGTGCATGATCCTTTTCTTCATCCATCGTTTCAGCTTCAGCATAGGCCATTTTTTCAAGTTCTGTAAATCTCTTTTTTTCTGCTTTATAGCCCTCTGCTTCGGTAATTTTTGTTTCGTGTTTCTGATCGATATTTGCTATCATTGTATCGATTTCAGTGATTGATTTCTGGATGAATTCTGTCGGATGAAAAAATGAATTTTCTGAACTTTCTACCGGAGTTTGCGTTACGATTTCATCTACACTTTCTGTTAAGTTTTCTACGGGCATTTCTACTATTGGTGCTGTCTCGATAAGAGGTGAGGCTAATATTGGTTCTTCTTGAGCAACTGTTGGGACTACTGAAGAATTTGCCAACTCCCCAGGAGGAGTCATAAAGTCTGCAAAATTTCCAAAAATTGCATCATTGCTAGGTGTTGATAAAGATGGGGCTGGATCAATAGGTGTTGTATCAGTCATTGCAATAGTTGTCTCTGATGTAGGTGTAGTAGTTTCTGGAGCTTGATCTTGGATCATATCCATCAGTGAATTTGACGATGCTTCCACGGTAATAATAGGAGTTTCTGTTGATATTACCGGTGCAATGACATCATTCGTCATTTGTAGAGGACTTTGAGTTGATGTATCACTATTATTTGACAAGATAATAAGAGAATCCTCCCCACTTGCTGTTTGTATAGGAGTTGATGTTATGCTAACCTCTGGTGGTGGCGTGTTGTTTCCAAATATCGAAGATCCTTCCGTTTTCTCGATCTTAAATACTTGTGGTACCACAAGTTCACTTTCAGGATCTTTCCCTGTTGTACCTCATGATTGTCATGAAGATTGCCCTCCACCCATACCCATTGCTCCGCCACTTGCGAGTGGATCTCCATCTTGTGGAGAAGTTGGTTTTTTGAGGATATCATCGAAAAGTCACATACGAAAATAGATTAGAAAATAGTGAATATGGAACTATCGTAGCATATATTTTTTTAAAATGCAAATATCTGAGCTTTTTCTTTTTGTGAAAATCTTAATTTTGTATTTTCCTCCTTTTCTTATATATTAGTTCTCATAATAATCCCCCACTTCCCTTCTCTTTATGTCTTTTGTTCACCTTCACACACATACACATTATACATTTCAGAAAGCCCTGTGAACCCCTGAAAAACTCGTTAAAAGAGCAAAAGAACTCGGACAAAAAGCAATTGCCATAACGGATGCTGGAAATATGTATGGAGCGTTTGAGTTTTATCAGGCGTGTGTAAAGGAGTGAGTGAAACCGATTATCGGTGTTGAGTTTCTTCTTTCTAAAAAAGGAAGAACCAATCGTGATAAAGATAATGAAATATATGAGATCGTTCTTCTTGCGAAAAACTATACGGGATACCGGAACCTTATCGAACTCGTAACTGCTTCCCAACTCGAATGATACTATAATGGTCGTCCAAGAATTGATTTTGAACTTATAGAGAAATTTCGCGATTGAATTATTATGCTCTCTGGATCTATGTATGGAGAGATTCCACAGATGATCTCTACTGGAAAAGAGGAATCCAAAATCCGTGAACGAATTGCTTACTACGAATGAGTGTTTGGGAAAGAAAACTTCTATCTCGAAATCGAAGAGCATCCAGATAAGCCACTTCAGGCAAATATCAATATGAAGATTATCGAGCTTTCGAAGAACTACTGATATGAGTATATTGGAACCAATAATGCTTACTATCTTTCTCCAGATGATGCAGAAGTACGCGATATGATGTCATCGGTAGCTGATGGAAGATCTCTCGATGACCCAGATAGGGCAACTCTTATGAATGGAGATTATTCGGTTCGACCTTCTCGTGAGATGGAAGAGATATTTGTCTATGCACCAAAAGCATATACCAATACTGAGAAGCTTGCTGATCAGATCGATCTTGTGATCGAGTATGGAGCTTATAAGATTCCGAAGTTTCCTCTCTCTGAGGAAGAAAAAACAGACTATCAGAATTATAAAAAATTTCTCGAAGATCATAGAAGTTCTGGAGATGAACCAAGTTATCGATTTCTCGAAGAAGAAGAGTGGCTTCTCAGACGTATGTGTATCGAGTGACTTTCTTATCGATATGATTTTTCCCTTTCAAATGATGATCGTACTACCCTTCTCCATAAATGCGAAGTTCCGCGAATAGAAAAAAAGCTCTCAGATATGGCAGTAGAAGAACTCTATATGCTGGCTGAGTCATATTATTCTCCAGAAAAAAAGAATCTTCTTCAAAATCTTTCCGAAAAAGAAAATAATATTATCCGTCGTCTCGAATATGAACTCACAGTTGTGGAACTGATGGGTTTTAATGGATATTTTTGTATTGTGGCGGATTTTATCCGATATAGTAAAAATAATGGAACTCCCGTCGGTCCTGGTCGTGGTTCCGCTGCCTGAGCGATCCTTGCCTATCTTTCTGGAATTACCGATATCGACCCGCTTCGCTATGGTCTTCTTTTTGAGCGATTTCTCAACCCTTCCCGTGTATCGATGCCAGATATCGATGTGGATTTTTCTGACGAAGGACGAGATCGAGTTCTTGCCTATGTTCGAAGAAAATACGGAGCTGATCATGTAGCTCAAGTATGTACGTTTGGTACCCTTGCAGCCCGTGCTGCAGTGAAAGATTCAGGGAAGGCTCTCGGTATTTCTTTTTCTGAGATGAACGAGTTCGCTAAGCTCATCCCAGCACGACCTGGGATCACCCTCAGTCAGGCACTCGAGGAATCTACAGAATTCAAAACTGCTTATGATACCGAAGAAAAATATAAAAAAGTGGTCGATGCTGCCCTCAAAATGGAGTGAGCGGTTCGTCAACTTGGGGTGCATGCTTGTGCGGTGATTATCGCTCCCGAACCGATGACTCATTTTTGTCCACTTCAGCCACCACCGAAAGATCCGGAGTCTATTGTAACTCAGTTTTCGGCTCACCCACTTGAAGATCTCTGACTTCTGAAGATGGACTTTTTGGGACTCAGAAATCTCGCGATCCTTGACCGTGCTCAGACGATTGTAAAAGAAGTTCACGGGATCGATGTTGATCTCTTGAAGATTGATTATGAAAATCAAAAAGTGCTCGATCTTTTTGGTGAGGGGGATATGACGGGAGTATTTCAGTTTGAGTCTTCTGGTATGAGACGATATCTTCGTGAATTGAAACCCTCTACTTATGAAGACCTCATCGCGATGGTGTCACTCTATCGTCCAGGTCCACTCGCCTATATCCCAGAGTTTATCGATCGAAAATATGGACGAAAAACCGTTGAATATCCGCATCCTTCTCTCGAAGAAATCCTGAAACCAACCTATGGAATCGCGGTATATCAAGAACAGATCATGCAGCTTGTACAGGCGTTCGCTGGATTCTCACTCGGAGAAGCCGATATTCTACGTCGTGCGATCGGAAAGAAGAAGTACGATCTTCTGATGGAACAACGTGGAAAATTTATCGAAGCAGCACATAAACAGTGACATCCTGAAACTCTCGCGATCTATATCTTTGATGAGATTATTGAACCATTTGCTGGGTACGGATTTAATAAATCACACGCTGCCTGTTATGCGATGATTGCCTATCAGACAGCACACATGAAGACCTACTATCCGACGGAGTTTATGACGGCGCTCATGACCTCTGATGAAGAAGACTCCGATCGTATCCGACTCGAGATCGAAGAAGCTCGTTCGAAAAATGTAAAAATTCTCCCACCGAGTGTGAATGAATCAGGAAAACACTTTACTTTTATCGATTCTGAGACGATCCGTTTCGGGCTCAAGGCGATCAAGGGACTTGGAGACCATCCGATCGATACTATCATTGAGTCGATCAAGATAGGGTGAAAATTTCGGACGATTTATGACTTTATTGAACGAACAGGATGAGACGTGATTAATAAAAAATCTCTTGAAGCCCTTATCTATGCTGGTGCGATGGATATATTCTGAGAACGTGCGAGTCTCGTAAAGTCGATCGAGAAGATGAGTGCCTATCAGAAAGAGATCGAATCCAAAAAATCCACTTCTCAGATGTGACTTTTCGATATGGGTGGTAATGACAGTGAGCGGGTTCATTTTGAGCTTGAAAAATGTGAACCACTCACTTTCGAAGAACGGATGAAGTGAGAAAAGACGATGGTCGGATATCCTGTTTCTGGTCATCCACTCGATGGCATCGGCGAATTTATCAAGAAAAAATCGAAAAATATCACGTCCGTCTATGACTGGATAGAGAGAGAAGAGATTGTCCCGATGATGGATGAAGAAGGAAATCCTATCGGAGAAAAATGAGAAGACGAACTCGAAAAGACACCAGAAACTATCTATGCGACTCTCATCGGACTCGTCTCCAATGTTCGAAAAATGCAGACAAAATCTGGTGGTATGATGATGATCGCGACGGTTGAGTCGGTGGGTTTTGATTTTCGTATTGTTATTTTTCCGAAAGACTATGAAAAATATGAACTCAAAATTATCGAAGATACCATCGTGGTTGCTGATGGAAGACTCAAGTTTGATGATGAGGCGGATGAGGTCTCACTCTTCCCTGCTGCTGGTTGGGGGAAAAAGTGATGACAACAAGATGCTTGATGAGTAAAAACCTTCTCGATCTCGAGTTTCCGCGAGATGGCAGGAAAAATGGAGGGTACAGATGTTGTAAAAAATGTCACCCTCATAGAGAGTGACACCTCATCACTTGAAAAATACCTAATCGATGTTCCGAGCTTCTGGACGAAGGAGGATCTTCTTGATCT
>JAGOMW010000044.1 GCA_017993345.1 Candidatus Altimarinota bacterium
AATGATTCAGAAGGTGAGTTTCGTCGATCGTATTCGATTGCTAAGCGTTCTGGAAAAAGTTTTACTTTTCTTATAAAACTCATGAAGATGGGTCGCGGTGCTCGTATACTCAAAGAGGTTAGCTTAAGTGCGGATATTCGCATTGCTTGAGTATTTGGAAGTTTTCGACTGCAGGATACACAAAATCCAAAAATATTCATCGCCACGGGAACCGGACTTTCTCCTATATATGGGATGATCACTTCACTTAATTCACAGATCAAAAAGAAGATATATTTTAGTGTTGCATTACATGAAGACTTGTTCTATCTGGATGAAATAGAGAGTATACAAGACCTCGAATCCTTCATCCACTTGACTCGAGAAAAATCAGAAATACATAGAGAAGGGCGTATAGATATAGATAGCATCATGGCAACCCCTGAAACCGAGTGGTATCTCTGTGGAAATCCTGGAATTATTACTGAAGCAAGAGAAAAGCTCCAGAAGCGATGATTTACTCATGTATATAGTGAAGAATTCTAAAAATACCTCGAAAGAGGTATTTTTCATAAGTCTACTGTAGAGCTATCTTCTTTGCAATATCTTTTCCAGCACTGTATCCACTTGACCAGCATATTTGAAGAGAAAATCCTCATGTTACTCCATCAACATCGAGTATCTCTCCTGCAAAATAGAGATTTTTTTTGATTTTTGATTCGAAGGTTTCCTCACTGATTTCATCCGTTAAAACTCATCCCGCAGTGACGAACTCATCTCCAGGACGTCTTTCGACAAGAGAAATGGGAATCCCATTTCCAAGGAGATTTGATACCTTTTCTCGATCATTTCGACTAATTGATCCAGAAAATACACCTTCTAAATGAGAAAAAAAATGATTGCAAAATGATTCTGCGAATTTTCGAGATAATTGAGATGTGAGTATGTTTATAAGTGTTTTCTTTGGGTGAGTGGCAAATTCATTTTTCAGGAACTGTTCCCAATCTTCCTTTTTTATATCTGCTATCGGTGCAAATAAGATCTTTTTCGGATGATTTTTATCTATCAATTCAAAGGCGAGATGTGACGAAACTCTAAAAGTAAGTGGTCCAGAAATTCCAAAATGCGTGAGAAGTATTCATCAGCTAAAACTCTGATTTTTTCCATGAACCTCAAAAGATATATTTCCTTTTTCAAAAGAAGTTCCACTACAGATCTTCATCCATTCATCAGTTGTGAGAAAGCTGGATAAAGATGGTCAAAGTGTTGTGATATTATGTCCGAGTGTCCGAGCAAAGGCGTATCCATCACCGTTTGATCCAGTATGGCTATAAGCATTGCCACCCGTGGTGATCACGAGGATGTTGGTTTGATACACTCATTTCTCTGTTTTTATCCGAAATCATGCATCCTCAGAATACACCTGAGAAACTCATTCTCCATAATGAATTGTTATTTTCCCTTTATAGAGAAGAAAAACTTTTTCAAATACTCATACGATATCTCGTCCATTATCCGATACAGGAAAAACTCGGTTATCTGCTTCACACTTCAGTGGAATACTATGGGACTCGAACCATTCTCTACATTTTTTTGGAGAAAATTTCCCAAGTGCAGGTTTTATAAATTCGGCTCCACGGGTATATCGAGAGAGGAGTTCTTTTTTATCCGTGATCCCAGTTGTTACATTACATCTTCCACCTCAAGAGATAATCACTTTTTTTCCTGGTGTCAGATTTTTTTCGAAAATATGAATATGGTAATTATCGTTTTGGTTATTTTCGAGAATGGTTACGGCGGTCATAAGTCCAGAGGCTCATGCGCCGATGATGGCTATGGTTTTCATAGAAAAAGTATATGAAAAAGAGGGAATTCTAAAAATGAAAAACTTTTTTCCTTTTTTTGTCACCGATTTTCTGTATACTCGTCCTATATTTGCCTCCATATATGCTCGAATCTTCGATACAAAAAGCAAAATCTTGAGATCTCACAGCTTTCGGTGAACTCTATGATGCGTCATATGACCGTGTCTACCGATTTATTTTTTATCGAACCCTCGATACAACCTTTACTGAGGATATCATCCAGGATGTCTATTCTAAGGCCTTGAAAAGTATTTCGAAGTTTCGTGGACAGTCTCCTGGAGAGTTCTTTTCATGGGTTCTTCACATTGCTTACACAACTTTAATAGATCATCTGAGATATCAGGCCCCGATTGAGAGATTCGAAGATCTCACTTGGGAACCTTCCTATACAGAAGAAAAGCAAAAAGATATAGACACAAAAGATACTCTCGAAGCGGTTCTCTCCTACATGAATACATTCAAAGAGCGTGATCGTCTTATCCTTACGATGCGAATCTGGGAGGAGATGAGTTATGAAGAAATTTCGCAAATAACTGGAGAATCTGTCTCAAATGCCAAAAAAATCGTCTCCCGATCTCTCGAAAAAATCTCTGCCAACGTTCAACATTTTTCAATCATTTCTTTCCTTGTTTCTTATGTCTTCGTCCGATAACCAAATCTATGAGGAAATAAAAAACCTTCTTTCGAGGGATGTTTCGGCTGAAAAAGTAGAAAAACTTCTTACTCTTTTAGATTCATCTAAGCCAAGTGTAAACATTGATCGTGGATTTCAGAAAGATCTGAAAAAAAGTTTATTGGTTCAGAGTACTTCTCGTCGACCAGTATTTTTTTCATACATTCCCCTCATACAAAAAATATCTCTCGTTTCCGCAGTTTGTGCATCATTTTTGATGGTATTTACTTTTTGGAAATTGCTCTTTCCTCATCTGGATTCTCTCGATAAACAAAAAATCCTTCTTCCAGAATCAGCTCCTATGGATACTCCTCAGGGAATCGAGAGTAAGAACATGGAGAAAGTTCAAAATACAGTATGAGCATGAGAAAGTAGGAAAGAAATATCCACAAAAATTGATGCTGTTGACGAAGAAATACAGGCTATCATGTGAGACTTATCAGATCTCTCTCTTGGGACACCTTCCCAGAAGCAGGCCTTAGAAAAAACTATTCCTTCCCCAAGTTCTGAGAACCCTTCTCTTGCAAGGAGTGCTCTTCCGGTAACGACTTTCTCTCTGAGTATACCTCTATCTAGCATGGATATGCAAGCAACTCCCACCCCACAGGATACAGATATACAGAGTGAGATATCATCGATCGTGAGTGATATAAATAGTATCGTCTCAAATGTTTCTCTAAATGCAAATATCGCACTTCCTGAATATCCAGAACAGATCGCAGTGTATCAAAAATCAGGAACATTCACAGATGATGAGATACTCACTCAGCGTGGTCAAAATATCGTGACCGTTCTTATGCATACAGAGCAAGATGCAAATATACTTATCGATGAACTCAAGAAAAAAGCATGATGAAAAAAGATCAAATGATCAGGAAAACTGGTCTATGAAGTACTCGTAAAAAATGAACTCACCTCGTTTCTCGTTCCAAAAATCCAGTTTTCTCTTGTCTCTGGAAAGACGATCTCGGTTTCTGTGGTAAGTGGAGTAGAGTAGTAGAAATACTGAGAGGAAAAAATCTTGTAAAACCTGTGTGAATCCATAGAATACAAAAGAATTTTCTTTTCTATGTCTCACTCCGAGTCCGACACCCGTGCAAAATATATCGATCCCAAACTTCGAACAGATGGTTGGGAAGATTCTCATATTGTCCGAGAATACGCATTTACCAACGGTCGGAAGTTCGTCGGAGGAAAGTGAAAACAAAAATTCGCTGACTATCTCCTGAAATATAACGGTGTCAATCTCGCTATCATAGAGGCCAAAAAATACGATCTTCACCCGACCGAGTGACTCGAACAAGTAAAAGAATATGGAAAGATCCTCGCTCTCAGATATGTCTACTCGACCAATGGTCAAAAAATCTATGAATTCGATCTCGAATCAGGAAAAGGTGACTTCATAGAAAGCTATCCAACACCAGAAGAACTCTATAGGAAAGTTATCAAGGAAGGGAACCATACGAAAGAAATACTCCTGAAAGAACCATGTTTTCTTTCTTCGAAAAGACCGAGATACTACCAGGAAGTCGCGATCTCGAAAGTCATGGAAGCGATCGCTGATGAGAAAGATCGTATCCTCCTGACACTCGCGACGGGAACCGGGAAAACCGTGATCGCTTTTCAGACAGCATATAAACTCTTCCAGGCAAGATGGTCACGAGATGGTGTCGGGAAACGACGACCCCGTATCCTCATCCTCGCTGATCGCAATATCCTCGTGGATCAAGCGATGAATACCTTCAATCCTCTCGAAAAAGATATACTGAAGATCGATGGGCATGAGATCCGCAGACGTGGAGGAAAAGCTCCTACCAATGCCAATATATTTTTTGCGATCTATCAGGCACTCGTCTGAGGAGTGAACGAAGAGAATCCAGATGAAATCCTCGAAGCCTACTACAATCGGTATGACCCGGATTTTTTCGATCTTATCATTATCGATGAGTGTCATCGTGGGGGTGCCAGAGAAGATGGAAACTGGGCAGAGATTCTCAGATACTTCACAGGAGCGGTTCACCTCGGACTCACTGCGACTCCGAAGCGAGATGATAACGTCGATACCTATAGCTATTTCTGAAAACCCGTCTACGAATACTCCCTCGCGAGAGGGATCGATGATGGATTTCTCACACCGTTTAAGATCAAGCGTATCAAACTCAATATCGATGAACTCGCACTGACCACTGGTGACCGTATCATCCAGTGAAAAGATAAGAAGTGAATCTATCTGACATCGGATTTCGAGAAAAATATCATCGTCGATGAGCGTACAGATATCATCGCAGAAACCATACTCAGAGAGATCAACCCTATGGAGAAAACCATAGTTTTTTGTGTCGATCAGTCCCACGCACTGCGTATGCGCGACAGTATCAATAAATACAAAACCATTTGTGATCCTGACTACTGTGTCCGTGTCACTTCCGATGAGAAAGATATCGGACGAGCGTATCTCGAGCGTTTCCAGGACAATGATAAAACCCTCCCCGTCATCCTCACGAGTTCTCAGATGCTCACGACCGGAGTTGACGCACTGAATGTCCGAAATATCGTCCTCGTTCGCAATATCGGTTCGATCGTCGAATACAAGCAGATCATCGGTCGTGGAACTCGCCTCTATGATGGGAAAGACTTCTTCACGATCTATGACTTCACGGGTGCAACCACGACTTTCCGAGACGAGATCTGGGATGGGGCTGAGGATATCACTGATCCAGAGATACAACCTGAAAAAGAACCAAAAAAACCAAGAGAAATCTCAGAAGGATATGAGCAAGAAATCCCAGAGAAAAAAGAGAAACTTATCGTCGAACTTGATGTTGATAGGGAAGTGAAGGTCATAGATATAGAGACTCGCTATATCGATCCTGAGACGGGGAAACTCCTCTCTTCAAAAGACTTCCTTATGAAGCTCGTAGATAAACTCCCCTTATTTTACCGAGATGAGTCTCAACTCCGTCATATCTGGTCCGATCCAGATACTCGCGAAGACCTCCTCACACACCTCTCGTCTATCGGTATCGGTGCGGATCAGCTCTCTGATCTCGCTCGTATGTTCGAAGCGGAGAACTCCGATATCTTCGATATCCTCGCGCATCTCTCCTACGGTGCCGACATACGATATCGAACTGAGAGAAGTGAGCTCGCATCCGTCCTTCTGGATGAATACGAGAGTCTCGATGCCAAGCAGTTTATCGAATTCCTCCTCACACTCTATGTTCGCAATGGTATCCGCGACTTCCGTCGAGATGGACTCTCAGCGAAGATCGGGCTCTATGGTCGTGGAACTCCTGGGGATCTCGCGAAGGTGTTCTGAGGAAATACGGAACTCAGGAAGGTATATTATCGGGTGCAGGAGAGTTTATATGTTAAATAAGATTATCTATGAAACCTGAAATTATCCAATCACTTACATCTGAGTTTGAGTCTCATGCACAGAGGACAGAAAATAGTATTGAATTTTGGTTTGCTCGAGATCTCCAACACCTCTTATGATATTCTAAATGGGAAAATTTTAGCAATGCTATAACAAAAGCAAAAACTGCCTGTGAGATATCAGGATATTCTATCGAGGATCATTTTCCTGATATCAGGAAAACGATAAAAATGCCAAAGAATGCTGAAAAAGAGATCGATGATATGATACTTACTCGATATGCATGTTATCTTATCGCACAAAATGGAGACTCAAGCAAAGAGCCAATTGCCTTCGCTCAGACCTATTTTGCAATTCAGACACGACAAGCAGAGCTTATAACAGAAAGAATTGCTGAGATCGAACGAGTAAAGGCAAGAAAAAAACTTTCAGAAACAGAAAAAGAGCTCTCAAGTGTCATATATAAACAAACAGGTGGAAATCAAAACTTTGCTCTCATACGAAGTAAATGAGATGCCGCATTTTTCTGAGGTAAAAATACAGCTCAAATGAAAATCATATGGAAAACAGGGGTAAAGCCGATTGCAGATTTTATGCCTACTATACTCCTAAAAGCGAAGGACTTTGCCACAGAAATCACAATCCATAATGCTCAGGAAAAACGCATGAATACAGAGAAGCAAATTTCTGAAGAACATATTATTAATAATAAAACCGTAAGAAATACACTCATCTCTCGTGGCATCGTTCCTGAAAAACTCCCACCT
>JAGOMW010000004.1 GCA_017993345.1 Candidatus Altimarinota bacterium
ATAAAAATATGTCTGACAAAGTACTCTTCGCATACCTGCTCCCGCTTCCCCTTTCGACTCTCGAAAGGTAATTTTTGTGTACATATACAAATCCCCCACGAGAGTCATATTTCGGGGGATTTTTTTATTTTTTTTATTTTTCATGTATGACAAAAATTGTAACTACAAAAAATATTCTTCAGTGCGTAAGAAATATGGGAATAAAAACTATTTTCTCTGAGCTTATCAATGAAATGGAGGTGGGTTTTCATCGTTGGGAAGATTTTCAAAAGGTTACTCGTCCAGCATTTCATACAAATTGTTGAGTAATGGAGGTTATGCCCTGTGCTGATAATATTTATTTTTCCAATAAAACAGTCAATGGACATCCAGAGAATCCAAAATATGGGAAACTCTGTGTGGCTGCTACCGGATCCATTCATGATATGAAGACTGGATATCCACTTATGATTTCTGAAATGACATTCTTAACCGCATTAAGAACTGGTGCAACTTCTGCGCTTTCTTCAAAGTATCTTGCTCGTAAGAATTCTTCTATTATTGGTATTATATGATGCTGAGGACAAAGTGAGTTTCAAATTCTTGCTCATGCAACATTGTTTGATATTCGAGAAGTTCGATGTTATGATACTGATGTTATGGCTATGAAAAAATTTACAAAAAATCTTTCAAAAGAAAATTTTTCGATTATAGAGTGTTCCTCTGCTATGGAATGTGCTAAAAATGCTGATATTATTATTACTGTAACTGCTGATAAGAAAAGAGCAATTGTACTTCAGGAATCTTGGGTTCAACTAGGAACTCATATTTGTGGATTATGAGGTGATTGCCCTTGAAAAACGGAATTAGAGGAATCACTAGTAAGAAACGCAAAGATTGTTGTTGAATATTTAGAACAAGCACAGATTGAGTGAGAAATACAAATTTTTGGCGATAAGGCATCGGATTTTGTATTTGCTCAACTTGCCGAAATTATACAAGGGGGAAAAAAATGAAGGGAAAATGATAATGAAATCACTCTCTTTGATGGAGTTGGATTTGCACTAGAAGATTACGTAGTACTCAATTATATAAATATACTCACAGAGAAACTCTGATTCTATGAAAATCTTGAAATGATTCCAGAGCTCACTGACTGTAAAGATCTTTTCGGATATTTTTCCTTATAAAATACTTTCATTTCCTTTTTTTCCTATATACTCATTATTAACTAATCTTTTTCTTTATGAAAATCACCTCTCGCGAAAATGACTATTCTCAGTGGTATCTGGACGTTGCAAAAGCTTGAGATCTTTTTGAATATTCTCCAACTCCAGGTTGTATTACGTTTCTTCCAAAGTCCGTCACTATGTGGGACCGTATACGTCAGACTATGCAAAAAAAACTTGATCTCCTTGGAGTTCAGAACCTTTACCTCCCGATGCTTATCCCGATGAGTTTTTTTGAACGTGAAAAAGATCATGTAGAAGGGTTTTCTCCGGAACTAGCAGTAGTGACGGTTGGTGGTGGAAAAGAACTGGAAGAACCACTAGCGATCCGTCCAACTTCGGAACTTCTTTTTTGTGACTTTTTTAAAAATAAACTTCAGTCATATCGAGATCTCCCCCTTCTCTATAACCAATGGGTAAGTGTTCTTCGTTGGGAAAAGCGAACTCGTCCATTTTTAAGAACGGCTGAGTTTCATTGGCAGGAAGGGCATACACTCCATGAAACACGGGATGATGCAGAAAAATTCGCACTCGATATCCACTATCAGGTCTATATGGAGACGATTCGAGAACTCCTCGCGATCGATGGAATTGCTGGGAAAAAATCACAAAGTGAGAAGTTCGCTGGTGCGGATACCACATATACTTTTGAGCCTATGATGTCTAATGGTTGGGCCCTTCAAATATGTACGAGTCACTTACTTGGTCAGGGTTTTATGGAAGGATTTGATGTGAGTTTCCAGAATCGTGAAGGAAAACTCGCACATCCTTGGTATACTTCTTGGGGTCTTTCGACTCGATCGATCGGTGGAGTGATTTCTTCTCATTCTGATGATAAGGGTTTGATTATTCCTCCAAAAATGAGTGAATATCTCGCCACAATCCTTCCGATATATGGAAAAGAGAATGCTGAAAAAGTGAATGCTTACGTCCGTGATCTTGCTCATGATCTTGCGGGATGAGAGACGGAGGTCCCAGTTCAGGGAGAATATTTTCGTGCAATCGTTGGTGAAAAAGGAAAGGTATTGATTGATTTTCGAGATGTTCGACTTGGAGAAAAAATTGGAGATTGGGAACAATCTGGCTATCCGGTCCGTATCGAGTGCTGAGAGAGGGATATCGAAGGTACAAAGTGTGTGATTGCTTCCCGAATTTCTGGAGAAAAAGTGACCGTCGATCGTAAGGAGATGATCGGAGTAGTTTTAGATATGCATACTCGGTGACAGAATATTCTTCTCGAAAATTCTCGAACTCGTCTTCATGAGAATATTGTTGCTTGTTCGAGTATTGAAGAAGTTGGTCATGCGATTGAAGCTGGAAAATTTGCTATCTATGAATGGGATCAAAATCCTGAATTCGAAAAAGAGATTAAAGAAAAATTTAAGGCAACAACTCGTTGTATTCCTTTTGAAGGTCAATTTACGGATCATTTATTAACCATAAAGGATCCGAAGAATGTAAGGGTAATTATTGCTCGTAATTTCTAGAAGTGAAAAAAATCCCAATTATTCTCATCTTGATGACGCTCATCCTCATGTTTCCTTGGATAATTATTTCCTGGAAAACTTCGGGAATCCTTTATCGTGATATAGAAGTGATCCCTGCCAGAAAAGTGGGACTTCTTCTCTGAACAACACCAAGTGTTGAAGGACGAATCAATCTTTTTTATACCACTCGCATAGAGGCAACAAAATTGCTCTATGAAAAAGGAAAGATCCAGAAAATTATCGTTTCTGGTGATAACTCCAATGCTTCATATAACGAACCTGAATATATGAGAAACTCTCTCGTAAAGGCTGGAATACCCGAATCAGCTATCACCCTCGACTATGCAGGATTTCGTACGCTTGATTCTGTTGTTCGTGCGAAAGAAGTCTTTTCTCAAACAGGGGGATTTATTATTATTTCTCAGCCTTTTCATGTCGAAAGAGCTCTTTTTCTCGCAGAAAAAAATAATATTGATGCTATCGGTTATGGTGCCGCTAATGTGAGCTTTGGAATAGCCCCAAGTGTTTATTTTAGAGAAATTGGGGCTCGTTGGTTGGCACTTTTTGATGCTTATTTCTGAACGGATCCTTTAGTACTTGGAAAAACAGAAAAATTAAATGGAGAATAATTTGAAATTTTTATAAAAAAGAGATACAAACGAAGAAATAATTTGAAATCTATGCGCCTATTAGAGGCTCACTTCGTATGGATCACCACTCAGGTGAATACTATACCCTTAGTGTCCGTTCCTTTCGTTCCTGGAAGAAGAATTTCTTAGAGACATATGAAAAAGAATATGGTCAACCTTTTCGATCAGCTGCTCCTGAATCACTCGAAAGAGAGACTGCATATAAAGCAGCATTCAGTATGTCCAGTGTAAATATATTTCAAACAGGGAATGCAGTACTAATACTTCCAGAATCCATCTTTTTGAGAGTTCAACATATTCAGAGCATGCTTTCACAAAGAAAATAATTCCTTTTTTCCCTTTTTTCCCTATAATCCCCGAAATAGTCGGGGATTATTATTTGAAATGCTTTATAAAACTATGTCTAAAAACGAAATACTTGCAAATATCACGATCGAAAAACTTATTTTTGGTGGAAAGTGACTCGCCACTGCACCTGATGGAAGAAAGATTATTATTACTGGTGGATGTATTCCAGGTTCTCTCGTGGATCTACGTATTCTCAAAGCAAAAAAGTCTCACTATGAAGCCCAAGAACTCCGTATCGTGAAGAAATCTCCAATGGAGGTTTCACTTCCGGATGGATTTCAGATGTATGGTGGTGCAAAGTGGCTGACTATTGGCTACGAAGATCAGCTCAATATAAAAACAGAACAAGTAAAAGAATCATTCCATCATATCGAGAAATGGATTAGTGAGAATAAAAATTCACTTCCAGTATTTCATCCTATTATTGCATCTCCTGAAATCTACGGTTACAGAAATAAAGTTGAGTTTTCTTGGGGGAAGTATATCTCCGCAAAAGAAGATATTCATGATGAGTTTCGGTTTGGATTCCATGCTCAGGGCCAATTTGATCGAATTATCGATTGTACCTATTGTGCCCTCGCAGATACTGAAACCAATGCGATATTTCTCGAAGTAGATCGACTCTCTCGAGACTCGAGATATCCAACCTATGATCCAAAAACAGGAGTCGGATTTTGGCGACATTTTGTAGTTCGTCGTGCAACCTCCAGTCAAGAGCTGATGCTCATATTTTCTATAAATAGCCTTTATATCGACGAAGTAAAGATATTTTTCATGGATATAGTTCAACAACTGACCGAAAAATATCCAAATATCGCATCGATCTACTTTCTCGAAAATACTGGAAAAGCAGATATCGTTACTGGAAATCCCGTGCTTCTTTTTGGAAAAACAGCTATTACAGCTGAACTTCTGGGTCTTTTATTTGAAATTCAGCCGAAATCATTTTTTCAAGTAAATACTCTCGGAGCTGAGAAGCTTTATACGGAAGCGATTTCTTTTATAAAAAATAAATGAGGAGTTCTCTTGGATCTTTATGCAGGAACTGGGACTATTGGAATCCTCCTTGCAAAGTATTTTGAGAAAGTATATTCAGTAGAATTGATCGAGTCAGCCAGTCGAGATGGAGAGAAAAATGCAATTAAAAATGGTATCACAAATGTAGAATTCGTCTGCTGAAAAGCTGAGGAGTTTGCCAAGAAATTTCTCGAACAATGAGGAAAGGCCGACACGATCGTGATCGATCCTCCACGTGATGGGATGCATCCATCGACGATCCCATCACTCCTCTCGTTCTGAGCTAGAGAAATCATCTATGTCTCGTGCAATCCTGCAACCCTTGCTCGTGATCTCGAAGTACTTATCGGCAAAACTCGTGATGAAAAATCAGAAAATCTTCCAAAATATCGGATCACCGATGTTACCCCTGTTGATATGTTTCCTCATACACATCATATCGAGACGGTAGTTAGATTGGAACTTATATAATATGAATTCACACCTTTCTCACTTGTTTTCACAAATTACTCCAGATTCTTTTATGGAAATCCGTGGGGCAACAGAAAAACTTCGCAATGGCGATGTTCACTATCCATTTCGTCAGAATTCCGATTTTCTCTACCTGACAGGACTGTCCATTCCTAACTTGGTCCTGTCTTTTTTTTGAGGGCAGGTGATTCTTTGGCGAGATGAGATCACCCATCAGGATCGTATCTGGGGGACTGATAAGCTTTCCGATGAAGAGATAACGAGTATTTCGGGAATATCTGATATTCGTGATTTTTCGAATTTTGAGGCATACCGAAAAAACATTTCATCTGAGAAAATTTTCGATCCAAGAGAAATACTGATACGCATGCGCCTGATCAAGACTCCTGATGAGATCGAAAAAATAAGAAAGGCCATCACGATCACGAATCGAGCTTTTGAGCAGGCAAAAAATCAGATCCAAGCCGGTATGTATGAGTATGAAGTCGAGGCAATTTTTGCTCATGAGTTTCGTAAACATCATGGCACTGAAGCTTATCCAACCATAGTTGCGAGTGGTCCCAATGCTTGCATATTGCACTACACTAAAAATACTCGAAAAATCGAAACAGGTGATCTCATCTTGATTGATGCAGGGTGCGAATATCTGGGATATGCCTCCGACTGGACTCGTATGCTTTCTGTGAGCAATATTTCCAAAAGACAAGAGGCGGTTTTAAAAAGTGTTGAAATTGTCAAAAAATTTGCTGAAAGTATACTGAAACCAGGAATCCAGAAACTGGACTATGAGATACAGGTTCGACAAGTTCTGATTGTCGAGCTGGAATCACTTTGATTGATTCACCCGACTCTTTCTCTTTCAGAAAAGATGGAAATCTCTCGGATATATTATCCTCACTCAACATCCCATTTTCTTTGACTCGATGTGCATGATGTGGGTCCAAGGGATATTCAAATAGAAAAATGAATGGTTTTAACAATTGAGCCGGGTATTTATATTCCAGAAGAAAGTATAGGAGTGAGGCTTGAAGATGATTATCTTGTGACTGGGGCTGGATGTCAGAAACTTCTCCCTTATGAAAAGTAAAAATCCTTTGCAAAAGAGGAGGCTTTCCTATAGAATGAAGGCCTTATTCCTTACTATAAAATTATGAGATTCATTACTCTTGCGTTAGGATATGTTGCTGGTCTTGCGATTGCAACAAAATATAAGCAATCCACTTCCAAATCGAAAAAACCACTTGATCCCACAAAATCCAAACTCGATCTCTTTATCGATGAGATGGTTGATGTGCATAAGGAGGCCTTTACCGATATAAAAAATACAGTGAACACTTCTTTCGAAGATGTGAATGATTTTGAAACACTGAAAGTCAAGATGTCTACTTTGGTGGATTCTTTCACTGATGAATTCGAGTCTCAACTTTCTGAGATTTCTGGTTCAGCAGATGAAAAAAAAGATCAAGCACTTACCTGGCTTGAGGCTATTTATGAGAAATATAAATCAACACTCCTTTCTGCAAAAAAGAAGTGAGAAGAGTTTGTTTCAGAGGGTGTGGAAAATGCTGACGATTTGGTTTCAAAAGCAGAAACAGAAATCGAAAAAAAATATACTTCCACAAAAAAGAAGCTCGAAGCAACGGGTAAGAAGATTTCAAAATAATTTTTTTCTTATAAAGAGTCTTTCTTGGAAACTGTATAAATGCTTGATTTTTTCTTATTTTTCGAGAGAATGTTTTTGCCATTCTCTCTTTATTATTGTTTATTCATCTATTATCTATGTCTCAAGACCACACACAAAATAATCAAAATTCAGAAGTACCAGAATCAGTAGAGGAAGTTCTCGAAAATATCACGTGAGATGATGACACATCTGGGGGACAAAAGGAGGATATGCTTCTAGAAATCACGAGACTTCAAGAAGCACTTGCTCGTTCTCAGGCAGACTATCAAAATCTAGTGATGAGAAATGAACGAGATAAGGCAGATATGGTTCATTTTTTGTCCACAAAGATACTTCTTCCGCTCCTTACTCAGCTAGATAATCTCGAGCGTGCTGTAAAACTCAAAGATGGTATTGAAGGCGATGCTTTTGTAGATGGAGTTCGTTCTGTATTCTCAGGATTTCAGAAATACCTCGAATCCCAGAAAGTGACAGCATTTGAGTCTATTGGATGAGAAGTGGATCCTGATCGTCATGATGTTATGACTGAGATGCCTGGGGAGTTTGGAAAAATTATTTCCGAATTTGAGAAGGGTTATCTTATTGGAGATCGCGTTCTTCGTCATGCGAAGGTGGTTACTGGAAATGGTGAATAATTTAAAAAATACGTATGCAAGAAACAATTAAGGAGATTCTGAAAAAAATTGAGTCCCTCAATAACGACCTAAAAGAAGAGTATGATAGACTTTCTCGGAAATATGGTTTTTCCCTCGAGGCAAAACGAGTGATCTTTCTCGAAGAGTTTCGAAAAAGAAACAAAAATTTTCGTTTTCCAGCCTGGAAATATGTTATTCCAACCAATCTTCGACACGTTTTGTCGATTCCATTTATCTATGGAATGATTATTCCCGCTGTTTTTCTCGATATCTGTCTTACGGTCTATCAGCTTTTTGCATTCCCTCTCTATAAAATTCCGAAAGTAAAGCGCTCTGATTTTTTTATCTATGAGCGTCGATATCTTGACTATTTGAACTGGATAGAAAAGATAAATTGTCTTTATTGTAGTTATGTGAATGGACTTTTTGCTTATGCTGTCGAAATCGGAGCTCGTACTGAGCGTTATTGGTGTCCGATTAAGTCAGCACATAAACCTCGTTTTTCTCATGGTTGGTATCAGGACTTTGCAGATTATGGAAGTCCAGAAGAATGGAAAGAAAAGTTTAATCCAGAAGGGCAAGTATTTTTGGATTCCTATGGCGAAAAATGTTTTATAAAGAAATAATGTCTCTGAATCTAAGGGTGCATTTCTAGATATTTTCTCAACATTTCAACAGTTTCACAGAGTTTCCATTTATTAACTATTTTTTATGAACGCCTTACTTCCACTGGTACTTTTATCGAGACTTCAGATGATTCTTTCTGATGATTTTTCTTCGGTTCTTGATTCTTTTTCGAAAAATCGAAAATGATCATTTCGTCTCAATCTTCTTAAAACGGATGGTCGAGAGATTTTTCTTGAATTTGCAGAAAAAAATATTTCGGTAGAAAAATTCACTTCTCTCGACGGAGTTTATGTATTCGACCGAGATCAGGAATACGCAATTAAGGGAACAAGAGCTTTTTATGATGGAAAAATCTATCTTCAGTCGATCGCTTCTTTATTACCAGTTCTCACACTTGCTCCTCGGGCAAATGAAACTATTCTCGATGTCTGTGCAGCACCAGGATCCAAGACGACCCAGATATCGATGCTTATGAAAAATACGGGCTCGATCATTGCCATCGAACAAAATCAGATCCGATATGATAAACTTATGTATAACTGTAAGCTCCAAGGCGCAACCAATATAACTGGCGCAAAGCTCGATGCACTGAAATATTTTGAAGGGGATTTTGAGGTTACTGATGGTGAAATTCATAAAAAAGGAAAGTACGCTCGACCGTCTGCAGATGTTACTCATCTTGAGGTAGTTCCACTTTTTGATCGAATTCTCCTTGATGCTCCCTGTAGTGCCGAGGGCCGTATTTCTCTCGAAAATGAAAAATCGTATGGATTTTGGTCACTCGATAATATCTCAAGAAAAGCAGAGCTTCAGTCTGAGCTTCTTGGTCTTGCTTTCTCGAAACTGAAAAAATGAGGAACCCTTATTTATTCGACGTGTACTCTGGCCCCAGAGGAGAACGAATGAGTCCTTGCGAGTTTTCTTTCAAGAAATCCAAATGCTACACTCGAATCGATTGATATCTGACTTTCAGATCAATCTTGGTGGAAAAGTGGTATCACAGAGTTCGATGGGAAGTTTTATGGAGAGGCTATGAAAAAGACGGTACGGATACTTCCAAGTGAGCAAACAGAGGGTTTTTTTATGGCAAGGATCGTGAAGGGGGAAAATTTAAAGATGACGAAGAGATAATAAAATATCCACTCAAGATTGAGTGGATATTTTATTATCTCTATTCTATAGCATTTCTTTTTTTCTCCCTCAAGAGATATTTTAAATATATTCCCCATTTTTTAATAGGTATAATCGCAAGATCTACAAAAAAACTTTCTGGTCGCAGTTCTTTTATCTGACGTGCAATATTTATAAATTTTTGACAATCATTTATAAATCTCATCCTCTCTACGTCTGTCCAACTTTCTATTCTTTTATAAAAATGATATCTTTTATCATAAAGAATATTGAGTTGCACCTCCGCTCTTTTCATACCTTCTGAAAAAAATGCGAGTATTTCCTCTTGAAGATCATCAAGTACGACCGTTTCATAGATATCATTTCCTCACCCTCTTGAATAATAGTTCATCCCAATAATACTATTTCTCAGATGGGTTTTTTCATGTGTCATAATACTTTCTGAGCCTTGTTCTCAAAGCGTGACACATACGGGTACTTTAAATCATCGATAGTCTACTATTTTAAAAAATCAGGTTGCTCTATCTTCTTGTGTAAAATTTCTATTTTTATTTGCAAATTTTAAGGCTAAAAAATCATTCATATCATAACAATTAATTTCAAGAACTATTCCATGATAATTAAGAGTAATATTATTCACGAATTTATCACTACGAAATTGAAAGAGTTTTCCGGTCTGCTCTTTTCAGTCTAAGTGCCTGTTTTCATTTTTAAATTGTGTTATCCCTTTTTGATATTTTATCAACTCTTGAAGACGTATTATCCCTTCAGATATTCATATTTTTTCAAACTCATATAAAAGTCATGCTTTTACTTGCAGGAAGTCATAATCATTTTCTTCAAGTATTTTTTCATATTTTTGTATTATTTCTGAAATATATGAAATTTTCTTATACCCATTATTTCGATTATTATACTGATATTCAGTTATGGTTTCCATAGAGCTATAATTACATTAACTTTTCCCAATCATCCCTCCTCACTGCTTCTGCCCTTACTTTTTCATCGTATCCACATTCACTCATCCATTTTTTAATTATTTCAGGATCAAAGATTCCCTTGAGATTTGAAAGAAGGGTTTTTCTTGGTTGTGTGAATGCCTGCTTCCACAGAGCTATGAGCCCTTTTTCCTCTTTTCGATTTCTCTTTTTTTTCACTATGAATTTAAGGACAATGGAGTCAACTTTTGGCGCTGGATCAAAAGATTCCTTTCAAACATATCTGACGAGTTTTATATCATCACAAGCATTTTCCATAGCGAGAGATATAACCGAGTGATGGGGTTTTCTCGCTCGTCATTCGAGGATTTTCTCACCAACTTCTTTTTGCATCATGATAGTCATCTCATCGGGTGGGTTTGGAAGATCGTAGAGAAATCGAAAGAGAATCGGGCTTGTTATATAATAGGGGATATTCGCTATGACAGAATAGTTTTCCTCTTTTGGGACAAACTGAAGTACATCCTGGTTTTCGATAAAAATCGGGGCACCTTTCCATTCATTTTGTAGTCGATCATCGAGTATGTCTATCATATCTTTATCGAGTTCTACGAGAGTAAGGTTTTGAGGGCTTTCCTGGATAATATACTCAGTGAGTGCACCATATCCTGGTCCCACTTCGATGATATTTTTCCCAGTGATTTCGATCGAACTTGAGATATCAAAAAGAGCTTCCTCGTCTATAAGGAAGTTTTGCCCAAGAGATTTCTTCGCCTTTATTGTTTGCATATATTATGAGTATAGAAAAACCCGAGACAGAGTCAAAATTATTCAGAGTGTTTACATTTTTTATTCGCCAAGAAAAACCTACTTTATCGTTTTTTTAGTGAAAAAAGGATACTTTATGAAAAAAGTTTTTGACATTTAATCAGTCTTTCATATAATCCGCTCACTTTTGTTGTATGTGTGTGTTTCTCTCTCGAGAAAGACCACTCACTTCTCATAGTGATGTTGCTGGATAAAATCTGCCCTCAGATCCTTCCTGCAACCTCTCATTTATATATCTTCATCTCAAGTACAACCATGGCTGGAATAATCGGAAAAAAGCTCGAAATGACTCGAGTGATTCACAATGGAAAATTCACTCCAGTGACTCTTATTAAAGTTCCTACTCTTACAGTAGCACAAGTAAAAACTCTTGAAATCGATGGATACGAGGCAATCGTTATTCGTATGACTGATGGAAAGAAAGTAACTCTCCGCGAAGTACCACGTACTGGTGCTTTCACTTCTCTTGAAAAAGATACTGAGATTACTCTTGATATGCTCGACGGAGTTGCTGAGTTTACTGTTTCAAGTATCTCTAAGGGTAAGGGTTTTGCTGGTGCTATGAAACGTTGGAATTTTAAGGGTATGCCTGGTGGACACGGACACAAATATACACGTTCCCTTGGTTCTATCGGTACTCGTAAACCTCGTCGTACAAAACTTGGTAAGAAGATGCACGGACATATGGGTCTCGATCAGATTACTTTAAAAAATATTCCACTCGTTCTTGTAAATAAAGAACTTCGTGTAATCGGTGTGAAGGGTCCAATCGCTGGTGCTCGCAATTCTCTTGTTACTATGACATTTTAGTTTTTTCTTTGAAACTAATACTACCAACTAAATATTCAATTATGAAAGCTCCTTTCTTCGATAAATCTGGAAAATCTAAAGGTACTGTTGACCTTGCGGCAACACACTTTGAAGTAACTCCAAATCTTTCCCTTATTCACCGTCTTTTGGTTCTTCAACAAGCCAATGCTCGTAATCCAATTGCTCATACGAAACTTCGTTGAGAAATTGCTGGAAGTACAAAGAAAATGTACAAACAAAAAGGAACTGGTGCTTCTCGTGTTGGTGATCGCCGCTCTCCAACTCGTCGTGGAGGAGGAGTAACATTCGGTCCTCGAAATGATCGAAACTTCTCTCTTTCTATGAATAAGCAAGAACGTCGACTTGCTCTTACTTCACTTCTTTCTCTGAAAGCAACTGATGAAGGAGTAAAAGTTATTGCCGATCTTCCAGAAGATGCATCAAAGACAAAAGGAATGAAAAACTTCCTTACAGCTATATCAGCAAACAAGCCACTTCTTGCACTTACTGCAGCTGAACACGATAAAGCTCTCGGAGCTTGGAATCTCATCGATGTAAAGGTTGTGAATGTAGAATACCTCAATCCACACTCTCTTATGAAGTATAAAGATCTTATCTTCACAGAGGCTTCCCTTGCTCATCTTTATGAACATTTCTCAAAATAGATTTTCTAAAATCTAAAATCTAATCTCTCTTTTATGAATTCTCTCTATTCAGTCATCAAAAAATTTGTCGTTACGAATAAAAGTACCGATGGTGAAGTTCGTGGTGTATATACCTGCTTTATTGATCCATCTGCGACAAAAATCGATGTAAAAAATGCATTTAAAACGATTTACGGTGTGGAAGTCGAGAAGGTAAATATTACCTATACTCGTGAAAAATTTCACAATACTCGTACTTGAGTAGCTCGTAAACAAGGAATCGAAAAAAAGGCTATGGTTTCTCTCCGTAATGGACAGAAAATTGCAAGCTTCGATGATATAAAATAATTCTTTCCTCTCTTTCCTCCACCTTCTAACCGTCCAATTATGCCAATCAAGAAGTATAAACCTACGACCCCATCTCGCCGAGAGATGACCGGTCTTACATACGAAGAAATCACTACTCAAACTCCTTATAAGCCTCTTACGACCTATAAGAAAGACCAAGCAGGTCGAAATAGTGCAGGACGTATTTCTGTACGACATCAAGGTGGTGGTCATAAGAAACTTTATCGTATCGTGGATTTTGTTCTCGATAAGAAAGGGATTCCTGCAAAAGTAGAAACGATCGAATATGACCCATATCGAACGGCTTTCATTGCTCTTGTATGTTATGCTGATGGAGAGCGTCGTTATGTTCTTGCTCATATGCAGATGCGAGTTGGTGATAAAATTATTACTTCAAATGAAGCAAAGCCAGTTCCAGGAAATCGTATGGAAATTGGAAATATTCCAACAGGTCTTCAGGTGCATAATGTAGAAATGATCGTTGGACAGGGTGCTTCTACTATCAGATCTGCAGGTGCTTCTGCACTTGTACTTTCACAAGAAGGAGAGTATACACAACTCAAAATGCCTTCAGGAGAAATCCGTATCGTTCACAAAATGTGTTACGCAACTATTGGACAAGTATCAAACGAAGACTGGGATCAAGTAACTATTGGTAAGGCAGGTCGTTCTCGATGGCTTGGTAAACGCCCTACTGTTCTTGGTTCGTCTATGAATGCTGTAGATCATCCACATGGAGGAGGTGAAGGTCATCAATCAGTTGGTCAAAGAAAGGGTCCAAAGACTCCATGGGGGAAACTCGCACGTGGTGTCAAAACTCGTTCTCGAAAGTATACCGATCGCTGGATTATGCGTACTCGTGCTGGAAAGCTTCAAGGATAATTCCCAGAACTTAGAACTTAGATTTTAGCGCTTATTGGAAGCCAGTCTAAAATCTAAACACTAAAATCTAAACACTAAAATCTAATTTCTCTCCTATGACTCGTAGTCTTAAAAAATGACCATATATCGATCCACGTGTATCTAGTAAGATCGATGCACTCAATGCGAGTGGTAAAAAAAATGTTATCAAAACATGGTCACGTTCTTGTATGATCGCCCCAGAATTTGTAGGACATACATTTGGTGTTCATAATGGAAAGCAACATATTCCTGTTTTTGTTACAGAAGATATGGTTGGACATAAGCTTGGTGAGTTTTCATTTACTCGCAGATTCCAAGCTCATTCTGGTAATAAATAATATGGTTTACGTAGTCTCTCTACAAAACCGAAAACCCTAATAACTCAATTTCTATGAAATCTTCTGTAAGAAACGTTCGCATCTCTCCTAAAAAATTGAATGTGATTGCATTTATCATCCGCAATATGACCGCAAAAGAGGCTCTTGATACACTCAAGTTTATGCCAAAAAAAGGTGCGGATATTATGTACAAGGTAGTTGCGAGTGCTGTTGCCAATGCAACTCATAATGATAGTCAAAATGCTGAAGGACTCACTATTGGATCGGTAAGTGTTTCTCAAGGTATTGTATATCATCGTATCAACCCTGTTTCTCGTGGTCGTGCTCATCGAATTTTGAAGCGCACCTCTCATGTTGATCTGACTCTTTCTGTAAAATAATCTTTCATCTCATTTCTCTATGTGACATAAGGTCTCCCCACTTGCATTCCGTATAGGATACATCAAAACTTGGCGTTCTACTGGATACTATGATACAAAATCATACGCTAAACATGCTTCAGAAGATGTGGCTGTTCGTACGATTGTAATGAAGCATTTCAAAAATCTTCCACTTGCAAATGTATTTATGAGTCATACTGGTGAAAATGCACTTTCTATTAGTATATACACCTCAAGAACAGCCCTTGTTCTTGGGAATGATGATTCAAATGTGAATGCACTCAAGGATCTTCTTATAAAGAGATTTCCAGGATATGTATTTACTCTTGAGGTAAAAGAAGTAAAAAAACCAGAACTTTCTGCATCGATCGTTGCTGATTCTATTGCTCGTCAAATCGAAAAAAAGATGCCATATCGTCGAGTAATCAAGAATGCCATTTCTAAAACTATGGAAAAAGGTGGTCTTGGAATAAAGGTAAAGCTTGGTGGTCGTCTCAATGGTGCAGAAATTGCACGTAAAGAAACTTACAAGGAGGGAAGTATTCCTTCACAGACAATTCGTGCAGATGTTGATTTTGCTTATGAAAGAGCAGAAACTCCATCTGGAACAATCGGTCTTAAAGTCTGGATCTATAAAGGTGATGTTTTTAAAAAATAGACTTGCATTTTTCATTTTTCCCCTATAATCTTAACGCTTCGTCTCATGCTACAACCGAGCAGAACAAAATACCGAAAAGCACAACGTGGAGTTATCAAGGGTCTTGCGACTCGTGGTTCCGACATCAACTTCGGTGAATATGCACTCAAAACTACTGAATCTGGTTACCTTACTTCTCGTCAAATCGAGAGTGCTCGTAAAACCATTGTCCGCTTCATGAAGAAGACTGGAAAATTATGGATTCGAGTATTCCCAGATAAACCTTACACTACCCATGCTGCAGAAGCTCCAATGGGAGGTGGAAAAGGAAGTGTCGACATGTATCGTGCCCCTGTAAAACCTGGACGCATCCTTTTTGAAATATCAGGAATCGCCCCAGAAGTTGCTAGGGAGGCTTTTTCACTGGCTGCATATAAACTTCCAGTAAAAACAAAATTGATTATGTCTAAAAATGAAATGTAGTTTCCCATAGAGACTCTTCCTATCTTGTATATATTTTTTGATAGGTTTCCTGCTCTCTCTTTCTTTTCAACTCCTAATTTATCACTCTCATGGCACCAAAGAAGAAGACTCCTGTAGAAAAAAAAGATTACTCTGGACTTACTCCAGTGGAACTTGCTACAGAACTCAACTCGGCTCGAAAAGAGTTGTTTACTCTCAAGATGAAACATTCCCTTGGAGAACTTAAACAACCACATCTGATTCGTCAGGCTCGCCGTACCGTTGCTCAGCTTTCCACTGAACTTACTCCTGTTCTCTAATTTTTTTACTTCCCCTTTCCTATGCGTACTAAGACCGGTATTGTAACCAGTACAAAAATGCAAAAGACTATCGTTGTTACGGTAGATACTTATAAAACTCATCCAAAGTATAAAAAACGTTATAAATCTTCAGTGAAGTTTTATGCTCACGATGAAAATGGACTTGCAAAACTTGGTGATATTGTCACTGTTTCTGAAACTCGTCCACTTTCTCGCTTGAAGCGTTGGCTACTTGTAGAAGACTCTATTGTTTCCTCTCATAAATAATTATTTTCCTCTCATATGATCCAGACTGAAAGTAGACTCAGTGTCGTTGATAATACAGGTGCTAAAGAAGTACTTTGTATCAAGGTTCTTAAGGGTTCAAAACGTCGCTATGCGAGCGTCGGTGATATCATCGTCGTTTCTGTAAAACGCGCCCTTCCGAATGGAAATATCAAGAAAAAATCCGTATGTAAAGCCGTTGTAGTTCGAACAGCAAAAGAAATTCGTCGTGAAGATGGATCATATGTTCGATCTGATGATAATGCATGTGTGATTATCGATGATAAAGGAGAACCAAAAGGAACTCGTATCTTCGGACCTGTCTTTCGTGAGCTCCGTGCTCGTGGATATCAGAAGATTATCTCTCTCGCCCCAGAGGTGGTATAATTCGTTTCTAAAGTTTGTATCGTTTTACGGATTCGTATGAAAAATACAAACCGTATAACTCACAAGCCTTATAGCCTTATAACTAAAATTTTATGAAAATTCACTCAGGTGATCAAGTCATCGTCATCTCAGGAAAAGATAAAGGAAAGAAATCAAAAGTTTTGAAAGCCTTTCCTCACGAATCAAAAGTTCTTGTTGAAGGAGTAGCTATTGTTACTCGTCACATGAAACCACAAGGAGGTACTCCTGGTCAAAAAGTGACTTATGAAAAGGCAATTCCAGCTGCTAATGTAATGCTTCTTGATCCAAAAACTGGAGAACCAACTCGAATCGGTTACAAAATAGTTGATGGAAAAAAAGTTCGATTTGCTAAAAAATCTGGAAACACTCTCTAAAATAATTCAAGCACCGTTTTTACTCTAAACGGATCGCTCTCATAAACTTTCCACTATGTCTTTCAAAGAAAATTATACTCAAAAAATTCTTCCAGAGCTTGCAAAAGAACTCGGGATTGATAATCCTATGCAGATACCTCGTATTGAAAAAATTGTTATCAATATGGGTATTGGTAGTTATGTAGCCTCAGGACACAAAGACTTTTCAAGTCTTAAGAATGATCTCGCTCTTATAGCTGGTCAACTTCCACGTATCAATCATGCTCGTCTTTCTATTTCGAACTTTAAGCTTCGAGAAGGAATGCCTGTAGGAATGATGGCTACTCTTCGAGGGGATCGTATGTATGATTTTCTTGAAAAACTTATTGGAATTGTTCTTCCTCGTGTTCGTGATTTTCGTGGAATATCTGCTCGTTGATTTGATCAAGCTGGTAATTTCAATTTTGGTATCAAGGAACATACTATTTTCCCAGAAGTTCCTCAGCATGATGTTGTAAAATCTCACGGTCTTCAGGTAACTATTAAATTTAAAACAGTCAGTCCTGCTCATTCAAAAGCACTTCTTGATAAGATGGGATTCCCATTTACGAAGTAATCTTACTTCGAAGATTTCTCACTAAAAACTAACTTCCCCTTTATGGCTCGTAAAGCTCTCGTCAATAAATGTCGCAATGCTCAGCAAGAAGCAGCTCGTCTCCTTGGTCTTGGAAAAGCAGTCGTGTTCCCAACTCGACTCTACCATCGTTGTTCTCATTGTGGTCGTTCACAGGGATATATGGGTAAATTTGACCTTTGTCGTATCTGTATCCGTGAAAAGGCAAATGCTTGAGAACTTATGGGTGTTCGCAAATCAAGCTGGTAATATCCTCCTTTCGAATTCTTTTACTCTTGTTTTTTCTTTTCTATGATCACCGATCCAATCGCAGATCTTCTTACACGTATCCGAAACGGTTACCTTGCACGTCTAGCTACCGTAGAAGCTCCATCATCTAAACTCAAAGCCGAAATTCTTCGTATCCTCAAGAAAAATGGATATATTGTTGATTTTTCTCTTACAGAAGATACTCACTCGTTTGTGATTACTCTTCAGGACGTAAGAAAAACAAAATATATTCCTTCATTTCGTCGTATTTCTCGACCAGGTCAAAGAATCTATGTTGGGAATGCAGATATTAAAAAATCAAGAAACGGACTCGGAATATTTATTCTCTCTACTCCAAAGGGTATTATCACTGGTTACGAAGCACATGCGCTTGGTGTTGGTGGTGAACTTCTCTGTGAGATTTACTAATCTCAGGTTTTAGACCCCAGAAATGGTACCATAAAACTTCCTACTTTTTAAAACTTCGACTCTATGTCACGTATCGGAAAACAACCCGTTAAAATCCCAACAGGAGTAACTGTAGAAATTACTGCTACTGATATTTCTATCAAAGGATCAAAAGGTACTCTTTCATTCAATATTCTTGAAGGTGTTCAACTCACCCAAGAAGCTGATATTATTCATGTAAATGTTGCTAATCCAACTGCCAAACAAGAACGCGCGTTTTGGTGATTGACTCGTGCCATGATTCAAAATATGGTCATTGGTGTTTCTGAAGGGTATGTAAAATCTCTTGAAATTGTTGGAGTTGGATATAAGTTTGATGTAAAAAGTCCTACAAAGATGGAACTTTCGATCGGTTTTTCTCATAAGGTAAATGTTGATGCTCCAGCGGGAGTGACAATAGAGGCTGATAAAGATGAAAAAAATAAAATTCACCTCCGTTCCCATGATAAGCAATTACTTGGTTACTTTACAGCATATGTTCGCTCTCTAAAAAAACCAGAGCCATATAAAGGAAAGGGTATTAAGTATGTAGGTGAGGTAATCCGACGCAAGGCTGGTAAAACTGCTGGTAAATAATCTTCTCTTTCAGGGATTTGGTATTCTCTATGAGTACTTTCCTGTAAAAAATTAAATCTAAAACTCCATTTATGTTACAAAAAGTTCAAAATCGTCTTCGTCGTGCTAATCGAACTCGCTCTCGTATTGAAGGGACTTCAGAAAGACCACGTCTTTCAGTTTTTCGAAGTAATACTCATATTTCTGTACAAGCGATTGATGATATTACAGGAACAACCCTTTCAAGCGCAAGTGATCTTCAGATTACTTCTGGTACAAAGAGTGAAAAAGCTCATCAAGTTGGAAAATTGATTGCAAAATCACTTCTTGAAAAAGGAATTACCGCTTGTATTTATGATCGTGGAGGATATCTCTATCATGGTCGTGTACAGTCTCTTGCTGAAGGAGCACGTTCCGAAGGTCTCGTATTTTAGTCTCATAAAGTTCTCATAAAAACCCTAACTTTCTTTTCTGTATGTCAGATACTCAGAACACAAACCCTCAAACTTCTACTTCTGAAACAGAGGTTACTCCTTCTGTTACCCCTACTTCTGATCGTCCAGCTCGTTCTGGAGGAGATCGTCCTCGTTCTGGAGGAGATCGTCGAGGAGGTCGAAATGGAGCTCGTGAAGAAGACAAAGAATTTAAAGAAGAACTTCTTGCTATTGATCGTGTAACTCGTGTAACTGCGGGTGGTCGCCAAATTCGTTTCCGTGCATCTATTGTTATTGGTGATGGAAAAGGACGAATTGGTCTTGGTATAGGTAAATCTGGTGAGGTTCAGGGTGCTATTGAAAAAGCGATTCGTGATGCAAAAAAGAATCTTGTTTCATTTACCATTGTTAATGGTACTATTGCTCATGATGTTTCGGCTGAATTTAAGTCTTCATCTCTTTATCTTCATCCTGCTCATACAGGTACTGGAATCATTGCTGGTGGTGCAATTCGTAAAATATTCGCCGTTTCCGGTATTAAGGATGTTATCGCAAAACAACATGGTGCTCCAAATAAGATTACAAATGCTCGTGTTGCCATCAAGGCACTTTCATCTTTGAAGCCAGCGAATCTGGTAGTGAACTTTACTAAAAAAGAAGTTTCTTCAGAAGTATGAGAAGCAAAAAAAACTCGTTCTAAAAAATCTGCATAATTCTGAAAGGATTTTTCCTCTCTAAACTCTAAAATAATTCCTATGATTTCTCTCTCTTCTCTTGCTCCAAATATTGGATCCACAAAGCGTCGCACTCGTGTTGCTCGTGGTGTCGGTTCTGGTATTGGGGGTACATCTGGACGTGGTATGAATGGTCAAAAATCTCGTACTGGACAAGGAAAAATCTCTGCTACTTTTGAAGGTGGACAGACTCGCCTTTTTATGAGAACCCCAAAAAAACGAGGTTTTACTGCCTATAATCCAGCTGAATATGTCATTGTAAATCTTACTCAAATTGAAAAACTTGCAGGAGAAGGTGTTACTACTATTGATTATGCAATTCTCTATGAACGCCGCGTTATTCGATCAAAGGGGAAGCTTCTCAAAATTCTTGGCTCTGGAAAACTTTCTAAGAAAGTAGAGGTAACTGCTGATGCTTATTCTGAATCAGCAAAAGTTGCTATCGAAAAAGCAGGAGGAACTGCTAATATGTAATCCCAATCCCTTTATTCGCAAGAGTGAAGGGATTTTTTTATAACATCTTTGAGAAAATCCCATGTCTTTTAAGCCTGGGGATGAATCATGAGAACGGGCAAGCCCCCCGCCCTTACACCGGGGTAGTCTTTAATCTTAAAATTTTTTAAGACGGACTCTAGGTTCTCTTATTTTCTTTCTGTTTCTTTGAAAAGATTCGACTTTTCGAGGCTTTCTATACAATAGTGCTATTTAATCCCTCTCTATGTCTCTCTACGAAAAACTCCAAAAAGCTAGCAGTGAAGAAGATGTCAAAGATGCTTATATCAAAGCTCTCGGACTCAAGGCATACCAAAAAAATCTGATCGATATCCAGACAGAAGAAATATGGTTCGAAGCAAAAGATACTGGAAAGCACTCAACCTATGAGATGTTTACTCAGCTTTTGCACTATGTTCAAGATGGATTGAACCATGGCGATAAGCTTCCACCATTTCTCTGTGTGATCGATACCAAGAAGGCAGCCATGATGAAGACGGCTGATGTCCTTCCATTCCTCGAGAAGAAGACGATCAGATGGGGAAAATCAGCAAGTCAGTATACACAAGACGCTCTCGATGCGGTTTCTGCATTTATCGGGACACACTTCGTTTCTTTTCGTATCGAGACACATGAGGAAGAGTTCATCCAGACGATCAAAAATGCGATCAAAAATGGTGATATTATCCGTACTCAGATCACGCCTGATAATCTCAAACAAGTATTTGATAAGTGGATCGAGATGATTTGAAAAAATATAGCTTGAATCCATGAACAAGACTATGCATTGTTATTTTTTGCGGATATCATGCACGATGGGACGAACTCGACACACATGAATCTCCCCGCTGAACTCCTCTATAAAAATGGAAATCCTGTATTTTCCCTTGCAGGAAATATGTATGAACTCGGATACAAAGAGGGATATCGCCAGTTCTGGCAGATCTATCATAAGCCACCGAAGCCAGAATATCGGGACTATCTCCTCGAACGGCGTGATAGTCTCATCCCACTCGATGAGCGCAGTTTCAAGGGTGCATATTATACGCCACTTCATGTCGTCGACAAAGCCTATGATACACTGACACAGACGCTCGGAGAAAACTGGCAACGTGAATATATCGTCTGGGATATGTGTTGCGGTGTAGGAAATCTCGAGATCAAGCACTCCAATCCTCGCAATATCTTCATGTCCACACTCGATCAGGCGGATGTCGATGTGATGAAGGCGACGAAGACCTGCGTTTCCGCGGAGAGATTTCAGTATGACTATCTGAACGACGATATCACCGATAATGGACAGATCGACTATACGCTGACAAATAAGATCCCAGAACGACTGAGAAAGGCGATCGTTGAGGGAAAAAATATACTGGTGCTGATAAACCCACCGTATGCGGAAGCTACAAATGCAGACAATACTTCTAAATGAATAAATGCTGAAAATAAATCAGGTGTAGCAAAAACAAAATTTGCAGAAAAGTGTATGGAACAATATGGAAAAGCGAGTAATGAGCTTTTTACCCAGTTTATTGCTCGTATTGCTCAGGAAATACCCAATGTAACACTTGCGATATTCTCGAAGCTCAAATATGTGAACGCTCCAAACTTCGAGAAATTTCGTGAAAACTGGAATGCAGAATATAGATGAGGATTTATCGTGCATAGTAAATCTTTTGAGTGATTGAAAGGGGATTTTCCGATAGGATTTCTCATATGGAAAGTGAATCAAAATGCAAAAATAAAAACCCCAATTACAGAAATTACCACAGAAATCCTTGATAAAAATTGAAATCCAATAGGGGGAAAAGAAATTCTATAATCTTCCAATTTCATCCTATTTAAATAAGTGGATACAAAGATCGAAAGCAAATAAAGAAGAAGTAATTCCTCTTACTAATTCAATAAATCCTACAATTTGAAAAGCTTGGGTTACAACTTGGTCAAATGATGCTATTGGTTATATGTGTACAGGAACTAATGATTTACAAAATGCATCAAGTTATACATTTCTGCTATCAAGTAGTGCTTCAAGATGACATTGAATATATGTCACAAAATGAAATATAGAACAAGCGAGTATTCTTTTTTCAGTACAACGAATTATAAAGCCTACATGGATCAACGATCGAGATCAGTTTCTCCAACCGACAGGAGAGCTGACAAATGAATTCAAGAGTGATTGTCTTATCTGGATGTTATTTAACTGATCCAATCTCACAGCATCAGCCGATGATCTCGAGTGGAACGATCGAAAGTGGTCGATCGTGAATCACTTTATCCCATTTACCGAGGAAGAGGTTGGATCGCCCGAGAGATTTGAGTCGGACTTCATGGTTGAGTATATGCGTGATATGAAGCTCAGTAACGAAGCCCAGATGGTGCTATCAGCAGGGAAAAATCTCTGGCAAGCGTATTTCACTCAAAACGACACGCACACTATTCGTGAAGAACTCAAACTCAATCGTGCAGATGTCGGATGGTATCAGATCCGAAATGCTCTGAAAAAAAGAAATGAGAGTGGAGATTTTCCACCCGTAGTATTTACTCCATTTGAAGAAGTATATCGAAATCTCGGGGATAAGCTTCGCCCGATGATATATGAGCTCGGATTTTTACGCAAATAGTTTCTTCGGGTGTCTTGCCTTTTTGATTTGATTTCTTCCGATTTTTCTCTATAATCCGCCCATCATACATCACATTATCTTTCTCTCTATGATCGCAAGTGTTAAAAAAATCTGGGCTACAGAACATATCAGAAAAAAAATTCTTTTTACTCTTGGTATTATTGCAGTATACAAACTTCTCGCAACGATTCCAGTTCCTGGCGTCAATGTCTGACTGCTTGAAGAATATACTAAATTACTTCAGGCCAATACCCAGCTTGCATTTTTTGGTTCTATAATGGGGGGTGGTCTAGAAAGCTTTTCCATTATCCTCATGGGACTGGCACCATTCATTAATGCTACCATTATTATACAACTTCTTGCAGTGATTGTTCCTTCTCTGGAAGCTCTGAAAAAAGAAGGAGAACAGGGTCAGAAAAAACTTAATAACTATACTCGTTACTTAACAGTTCCTCTTGCTCTTGCTCAAAGTTATGGTATGATTTTTCTCCTCAATACTCTTGTTGGTACTGGTGGAACTACCCCGATTATAGATACAAAAGACTTCCTTGGTACCGTACTTCCAGCAATGATTTTTATCACTTCTGGAACAATGATTCTTCTCTGGTTGGGTGATCTTATAACGGAATCAGGTATTGGAAATGGAAGTTCTATAATTATCTTTGCCTGAGTTCTCGCTGCTGTTCCGAATCATATCCTTGGATATATCACTGCTCAAACATATGGGCTTCTTGCATTTCTCGCTGTTCTTACGGTTTTGGTAATTTATATTATTGTGAAGTTTACAGAAGGGTATAGAAAGGTTCCACTTATATATACTCGAACGGGAAGAGATGAGCGCTCATATTTTCCTATACGTGTGAATCAAGCAGGAATGGTACCAATTATCTTCGCGGTAGCACTTATCACTTTTCCTGCACTTATCTGACAGTTATTGGCACGTAGATCCGATGGTGGTCAGGCTCAAGAAATTGGAAATTGGCTAGTTGCAAATCTTTCTATGCAGAATCCTGGATGGATCTATATAGCAGTATATGCCCTCTTGGTTCTCGGGTTTGCATTTTTCTATGTATCAATCACATTTAATACAACTGAGGTTTCTGAAAGTATACAAAAACGTGGAGGATATATTCCTGGGATTCGTCCAGGAGTAGAAACAGCAAAATATCTTCAAAGTACTTCTGATCGTCTTAATCTCTTTGGTGGTGGATTTCTAGCTCTTATAGCAGTTTTCCCTTATCTGATGACTAAGATAAATAATCAATTTGGACTTTTTGATATGACTGGAACTTCTCAGATTGATTTCCTTATCTCTGGTGCTGGTCTTATCATCGTAGTAGGGGTCATTCTTGATATCATTCGTCGAATTGATACCGATATGAAGAGTTTTGATTATAAGAAATTTCACTAAAAATTTATAAAAACTGCAAGTTTCTTCATTGTAAAAATTCGCAGTTTTTATTTGTCTTATTTATTGTGAATATCTATTAAATTGGAGAGATTCTATTCTTTAAAACTGTATTTTTTCTCAACTACCCCTTGTAAACCATGGAAATACCATAGGGGGGGTAACCTCTCATTTCCTTCAATCTATTATTTCACTCTATTCGAATTATGAGGCTTCGCCTCGAAATTCTGTATTCCGTTAAGAAATACCATTCGTTTCACTCAGTCTATTTCTTCACTCTATTTGAATTATGAAAATCTGTGTTTGGGATACTGAAACCACTGGTTTTGCTACAAAATGATGAGAACTCGCAGCTCAGCCATATATTATACAATTTGCAGCACTCATTGTTGATTATGAAGATGGTAATTATTCTGAAGTTTCTCGCCATGATATTTTAATTAAACCATATATATCGATCCCGTTTTGAGCTTCGCAGGTAAATGGTATTTATGATCGAGATGTTGCTGATCGTGACTATATGAGTGCTTATATCGAGGAAATACTGAAAGTTTTGAACGGAGCGGATATCGTTGCTGGTCATAATATAGAGTATGATGAAAATATTCTTTCCTATGAACTTGAACGTCTTTGAAGAAAAGGTGATTATGCTCCTCATGCAACTCTTTGTACCATGAGATGATCAACTGATTATTGTAATCTTCCTGGAAGAGGATTTTCTGCAAAACCACCAAAACTCTCTGAACTTCATAAGCATCTTTTTGGTGAGTGGTTCGACGGTGCTCATAATGCTATGGTTGATGTAGAAGCAACGATGAGATGTCTTATAGAGCTTTTGAATCGAAAGGTAATAGTTCCAGAAACAACCAATGTACTTAGATTATTTTAAAAAATCTCTCAATTGAGAGATTTTTTAAAAATTAAATTTTCATTCGCTTTTTATTTCCCCGCCTTCTGCTTCATTTCTTCAATTTAATTCAACAGACTCACCACTTCCTTTATTTTTTTTCTCCGTTTTTTGGATGGGTATATTTTTCGTTGCACTTACCCAAATTCATTTTTTTTCAATTTTTGTTTCTTGCTTCGGAAGAAGAACGTCCAGGCTTACAAAGGTATATCATCTGGATTTGAGTGTTTTTATAATCAAGGGAAGTGCTTGTACAGTATCTTCTTTTATATCGTGTAAAAGAATAATGCTTCCAGATCGTGTTTGATTTATGATGGTATCTACTAAACGTTTTGGATTTTTTTCTTTCCAATCATTCCCATCAACATTCCACCCAATATTTTTTCCACCAAAAAATAGAGAAACTCTTTTATCTCCGAGTCCATAAGGAAACCGAAAGTATTTCGGATATTCTCATGTCTGAAGCCAGATAGAAATATTGGTAAAAATTACTTCCTCCATAATTTTTCCTCACCATAACTTTGGAAATTGGGGATGAGAGAAGCTATGATTTCCTATCTTATATCATTCTCTCACCATTCGCCTAAGAATATCTCACTCTTTTGTAACTCGATTTCCGACAACAAAAAATGTTGCTGGTACATCTTCTGATTTGAGTATATCGAGGATCTTCATCGTTCTTATCCTATGT
>JAGOMW010000045.1 GCA_017993345.1 Candidatus Altimarinota bacterium
GGAACCGGTCTGAAAACAGCTTTGCAAAAAGAAACCTCTCTATAGAACGACAACTTCTTCATGCATACTCTCTTACACTTCCACATCCAAAAACAGGAGAAAATATAACAATCATAGCACCCTATAAGCAAGATATGAAGTGATTGATTTTACTATAGATTATCTTTTAGAAAAATATTATAATCACAATGACCCCGAAAGTGTCAATGCAAAACCCCTCTTGGTTTTGCATTTTTTATTTACATATGTTACGATGAACAAGTGATCAAAGTGATCTCAAAAATAAATACTCATACATATACCTATGCTTCACGATCCTCTGCTTGCTCTCGAAAAAAAACAAAAACACAGAAATATCTTCTCATCACTCGGAAGATCTCTTAAATTTCTCACTGCCTATCTGATTCTCTCAGGTTTTATCTTTGGAGTTCTCCTTTCACTTTTAAACTTTAGTGCATACTCTTCACGAATCCTTAACTGGATCAATCCTGATTCACTTCTAAGTATGCGTGATCAAGTTGCAGAGATTCTTGATTCATCGAGTATCCAAGTACACGCATCTGAAGAGGCAAGTATAGAACAAAAAGAAGACCTTGATACGGTTACTTCGAAGATTCTTGCAACGGATCCAAACATGGTCTATGCAAGAAGCTATGGTATGAAAGGACTCACAAAAAATATAAAAAATACTCCTGATCGTGTGAGTTTTTCACTTACACCATATGAAAATCGGATCATCATTCCTCGTATAGGAAAAAATATACCCCTCATAGATACTCAGATGCAAGAAGGAGTTGACTTCTCAACGATGCAAGATATCTTTATGGAAGAACTCAAAAAATGAGTGGTTCGATATCCTGGTACTGCAGAGCCTGGTGATGTGGGGAATGCTTTTATATTTGGACATTCATCGAACTATCCATGGATAAAAAGCGAATATAACGATGTATTTGCACTGCTTGATCAACTTCAAAACGGCGATGAAATTATTATCTACTATTTTCAAAAGAAATATACCTACGTGGTTACTGACCGTGCAACTGTAAAACCTGGTGATGTTGAAGCGCTCGAAGCACGTGACCCCACTAAAAAAGAACTCACCCTCATGACTTGCTGGCCAGTCGGAACCACCCTCGAAAGAATCCTTTTATTCGCAGAACTCAAAGAAGATAAATAATATATCTCATAATTTTCCACCTATGCCTCTCGATATACGTTTTACCTATATACTTGAAAATCTCCTCCTCTATCATCCAACATGGATAACTGTCTCTTTAGGGATTATTATTGGTGTCACTATTCTTGTTATACTCAGGATGATCTTTCTTTATTGCACTGGATTATTTCTTCTTCATGAAGATGCGATCGCCCTAAAGAAAAAGAAAAATACATTGGGAGATCTGATTCTTATGAAGGATATTCAAACAGAACTCGAGAAAGAAATCGAACAAGCCATGCTGAAGGCAACTTTTCAATGATAAAAATAAGCTCCCATATATGAGAGCTTATTTTTTCTTTCAGATGCGACAGGTTTCTAGATGAGTATACAGATCATTCAGTGCATAGAGAAGGCCAAAAACAGAGAGAATTTTGAGTTCAAGACCATCATAAGGAAAGAGACTCATGATAGGAGTCAGTCCAAAAAAGATAGCCAGAGTTGATCCACAACAAGAAGCACCAGAGATAATCGTTCCAAGAAGTCATGAAAGGATTCAGAACCCAGTTTTTTTATGTACATTTTCACGAGATCCAAATAGAAGTCACTTATGCAGGATTCCAACAAGAAAGAGTGGAAATCCAAGGATCATAAAAAGAGAAAGAAAGATATCTATATTCGTATGTATGGAACCATAATTCCCATACATAATCTCTATATCCGTGAAAGTCCACCACACAAAAAATAATACTACCGTTAAGAGTATATAGAGAAAAATTAGTTTTTTATTATGAAAGGGTTTCCATATATTCTGGATCATAAAAAAGAGAGAGAAATATCTAAAAACTATTTGGAATCATGGTGCTCCATCCACTCATGAACCTGACCTGCTATACCAGCAAGAAATCCATAATTATTCGCACTACAACTTGCTGGATCAGCTTTATGATTATATTCTGCAGCTGTTTTCGGAACGAGTGAATCCGATTTTTTTTGAATCTCCTCAGCACTTCCTGTTCCATACCAGATAAGAAGGCGGTCTTCACTTGAAACGATACGATTGTGTGGGTTTAGATCAAGTTCCCCATTTACAAAAAAATAAAGATTTTTTCCACTTCCTGACTGGTACATTTGTCCATAATCATCAACGATATATCCACTTCCAAAATTCCAGAGAAGATTTGAGGTAAGATCTCACCAAGTAGAACCTGCCATATGTACATGAACGAGATTTCCATTATTTTCATGAAGATGGATTCGATCCTCTGGACGAACATCCGTCGTGACATTACAACGACTCACCTCTTCCATATAGATATCTTTTGAAAAATCCCATACCTTTCCGTCGATATAAGCAACCATATTCGCATGATAGTGAACCTGAAATGGTCTTGGAACGAAGATATAGGTAACCACTGCTGTAAAAACCAAAAGAATAAGAATTCAAAGATAAGAAAATATTTTTTTCATAAAACAAGTGGAGTGAGAAAATAAAAATTTATTTTTATTCTGCGAACGAAACGCAGTTTTAAGAGAACGAAGTTCTTATAATTCAAACGGAGCAAGTTTTGACCTCGAGTAGAATCATGACTTAAGAGCTATAGAATTATAACAATGGATTGAGTAAATAAAAATTTACTCAATCCACTTTTCTAATTTTGTATATATTTGAGGGAATACTTCTTTTTGGAGAATTTCGAGTTCTTCTTTTTGAAACTTCGAAAGCACCCAGTCGGAAACACTATAACGTGGATCACGCCCTATGCCAATCTTAAGGCGAGAAAAACCATCATGTCCAACTTTTTCAATAATACTTCTCAGGCCATTTTGTCCTCCATGACTTCATGTTTCTCGATAGCGGATTTTTGCAAACTCCATATCAATATCATCGGATAGAACCAGTAAATCTGATTCTGATGATATCTTATAAAAAGAAAGAAGGCTCTGGACAGACTCTCCTGAAAGATTCATATACGTAGTTGGTTTCAAGAGGAGGATCTTTTCTCACTGAAAAATACCCTCACTAATGAGTCACTTGTGTTTTGAGTCAGACCACTCTGAAAAATGAAGAAAGTCTCGAAGTTGATCAATCATGAAAAACCCAACATTGTGTCGAGTATTTTCATAATTCTTTCCAGGATTTCCGAGTCAAACGATCAGTTTCATATGTCCTATATACTGATTTTTTATATATTGTCGAGAAGTTTTTGGGATGAAAGGGGGTAAGAAATTGACAAGAGGTAATGAAATCTGATACGATAGACTTGTTCTTAAATTTTCTTTATGAAAAAAATCATAAGCTTTATCCTTCTTTGTGGTATCTCTCTTGCCTCAATCGGTGAGTCATATGCTGACTTCAACCTTATATCAAGTAATACTACCACATCAAATACAGTGAACCTTGTTGGACAAAGTTCAGCAATTGGGATGATTATTACGGTACGTGAAGGAAACAATCAACTCTGCCAAAGCGTTGTTCCTATAAATACCACCTGGAACTGTACGATCAATAATGTAGTTTCTGGCGCTCATACTTATGAGTTCTATGAAGGGAATGTACTTTCTCGATCAGTCATGGTTGTGGTTGGTGGAAATATCGATAATAATATCAATATGACTCCATCCACTAATCCAACTGTAGCTCCTCAACCAATATTTACAAATATTTCTTCTCCATATCCATCCATTCCACTTTCAGCATGGCAGATCATCCATCAGTCGATAGTGAATCAAGGATTTACTTGGACTGGAGCAGTAGCACAATACACAAATAGTGGAATCATTCAAAATAATACCTCTCTAACGGGCGGACTTATCCATAATTGTCTCGCAGATGAGGAGCAAAAAGTATTTCGAATTGATTCATCAGTCGATGAAGATGTCGTAACTGGACTTGCAAAACTTGCAAAACACTGTGCTGTTTGACACTATGGGAATTATTTCCAAGGGAAAAAATACACAACTCGCGAGGAATATCTTATGACGCTCTTTTCCCTCTTTAATGAAGATGTAGAATTAAATGGATATTTCACAAAGTATGGAAAATATGTTCCCTACCAAGGATACTATACCTTCTCTGGTTTTGGAAATGTGAGTCCAACTGCTTGGTTTGCACCAGTTCTCGTCAAAGCAAAAGAATTTTGACTCATAAAAAGAGATTATATATGGAAAATAGGAAAACCCCTTACTCGTATAGAAGCCATGGAAATGCTTGTAAAGATGATCGAGAAAAAAACTGGCAATACGATCGCACAAAATTCAACTCTTGTTTTTATAGATCTGACTCAAGATAGTGATGTAACAACTCTTAGTAGGGATGACCAGGACTTTATTACTGTTCAAAAATCTCGAACGATTTGAGCAACTCATATCTTCGAATGAGATACTCGTTTTCAAAAAACAAAAAATGTTCGAAATGAAGAAATGGTTTCCATCCTTTCAGACATGCTTAGTTACTTTCGATACTAAAAAATTTTTATATTTTTATATTTTTCAACCGTGGAACTTACTCGCCTTCTTGCTCTTATTGATGATATCATCAAAAATAACATATCCGATCTTCACTTTACTACGGGAGAATTCCCACACATTCGAAATAAAGTGGGAGATATTGCACCGGTGGAAGCATTCGGAAAAATGACTCCTACTGATATGGAAAGGGTTATTAGTCTCATCATCTTGAGGCCATTCACAGAAATAACCTGCGATGTTTCCTATGAGAGAAATGGAACTCGTTTTCGTGTGAATATTTCTCGTATTATCGGTGGAATATCGATTGCGATGCGTACTATTCCATCTATTATCCCTGAGCCATCAGAAATATATCTGAATAATGATCTCCTAAAACTCACAAATACAGAAAAAGGAATTATCCTTTTTACTGGACCAACTGGAAGTGGAAAATCTACCAGTATGGCAACTATGATCGAGCACATAAACAGAAATAGTGCTCGTCATATCATCACTCTCGAGGATCCAGTGGAATTTCTTCATAAAAATAAATACTCCCTCATTCATCAGCGCGAACTAGGAACACATTTTACGAATTTTCCTGACGGAATCAGGTCGATTCTTCGTGAAGATCCGGATGTGATCATCGTCTGAGAAATGCGTGATTTGGAGACGATTCGTGCGGCGATCACTCTTGCAGAAACAGGGCATCTTGTTTTTTCTACTCTCCATACCAATGATACCGTTCAGACGATTGATCGTATTATTCAGTCATTTCCATCGGACGAACAAAATCAAATCCGTATGCAACTCTCTCTCGCGCTCACAGCAGTAATCTCGCAAGTACTTCTTCCGAAAGCAGATGCATCTGGTCGTATTGTTGCACGAGAAGTACTGATAAACAATGACTCTATTCGAAACCTTATTATCCGTGGACAAACTCATCAGATGTACTCTGTTCTCGAAACATCCAAACAACAAGGGATGAATCTGATGGATGATGCTCTTATCGATCTTTATAAGAAAAAAATCGTAAAACGTGAAACAATTGAGCGATATGTTCATGAACTCGATCGTATAAATATGATCACTGGTGAATAAAAAAGATATAAAAAATATTTCTACAGAAGCGTCAACCAAAAAAACTCCTCTTCTCATGGGGATTTTTTGATGCTGAAAAAAATATATGGTATGATAGTCTAATGAACTGAATACAGAAATTCATCTCAAAAACACTTATCATAACCATCCTATTTTCCTCAGGAATGGAGAGTATTTTTGCTTCTGAATTCGAGGATATAGATATAGAAGGTGCTTCTGAGCGCAGAGCAATACTGGATAATTTTGAAAATACATCTCTCTCTCCTGAGGCGGAGATAAAAAATGAGGAACCTTCTCGACAGGAAATACAATATACTCATGAAGGAGAGGAAGAGTCTCTTATTACCCTCCTTGCAGCGAAAGAAGCATTTGAAGAATCAGGAGAAAGTAAAATCATGACACCAGGTTTTATTACTGATCCCTTTTCACCGATAAATATCCCCTCATCGGAAGGAGTTATTTCGATATTTTTTGGAGGTATTTTTGGAAGTGGAACAAGTAGTTCATTCTGATATAATAAAATTTCTCATGAAATCGGACGAAAAATAAAAATTTCAGAAAGAAAAATCCAAAAAAAACGCATCTCCACTACTCGTGGAAACATATCAGTTCAAGTTGCTTCTGGAACTATCATCACTGGATCAAATGGGGAAATCATCGATGCTTCTTCCATCGATATCACCCCAATCGATACGGTTAAAAAAACACAAGCTAAAAGAGAGTTTGAAAAAAATATGAAAAATCGTTTTGTTCAAAAGAAAAGTCGAAGTGAAGCACAGGTTGATGGATTCGAATTCGGAATTCCGAGTTCACACTTGATCTTCTCAAAACCAGTTG